>NZ_JBIATN010000009.1:0-244241 GCF_042891825.1 Streptomyces sp. NPDC001852 | reverse complement strand
TCACCCCCCCCCACCCCCCCCCCCCCCCCCCCCCCCCCCCCCCCCCCCCCCCCCCCGGGGGGGGGGGGGGGGGGGGGGGGGGGGGCCGCCCCCCCCCCCCCCGCCGCGGCCTTGATCGACACCACCGACTGCGCGTGGCGGCGAAGGCGGGCTTCATCAGGAGGGCTCGTCGGTCTCTTCGGCGAAGATCTCTTCCACCGTGGCGGCGGTGACGGCGCGCCGGTGCCAGCGGCGCAGGATCTCGGGGTCAGCGCAGCCGGTGATGCGCTCACGGACCTCTTCCGGGACGCCGATGCCCCGCACGTCCAGGACGTCCAGGACGTCCTCGGCGGCGCGCCGCATCTCGGCCTCGGCTCGGAGCTTGTCCGCAACCTCGGCTCGGATCTCCTCCGAAAGCTCGACTCGGAGCTCCTCCAAAACCTCGGCTCGGACCTCTTGGGCGAGGTCCGACTTGTAGAAAGACAGGTCCACGGCCACCAGCTTCCTCCACAGTTGTGCGGCCGGGTGCTTCCCCAGACCTTGTGCGACGAGTTCGATGATCGGGTTGGCGACGCTCGGCGGTGTGTCCCGCAGAACGGTCGTCATTGATGTGAGTATGGCCCCGACGTCCGGATTCATGGCGTGAGTGATCGCGGACAGCGTGGCGAGAGCGAGGTCCTTAGCAGGAACGAGGCGTAGTACGCCCAGCTCGCCGGCTTGTCGGGGTCCTTCTTTCCCTGGGCCTCGACGGCGAGGAGTAAGGGCTCCTCGTCCTCCGTCTCCAGGCGAAGGAGCGTGTCCACACGGCGTTCGACCGGGCTGGTCTCGGTGAGGTCGTTGGGCAGGACGGTGACAGAGGTCGGTGGGGAGAAGCCGACGCCCAGCACTTCGGAGACCCGGGAGAAGAGCCCCGGGTGATCGTGGAAGATGCGGTGCATCGCCTCGTGGGACGAGCTGACCATGGAGTGGTTCAGGGCCTTTCATCGGTATGGGAGAGCGGCGCTCAGGCAGGCTGCGGGGAACGAGCGGGTCAACCTGCATGGAATCCAGCCGAGTTGGCGAGGTTCACCCTCGTGGGCGAGTTTGCTCTGGGGCGAGTTCCGGTGCCGTGAGGGTCACCTCGGCCCAGACGGTCTTGCGTGGATGCCGCCCCTGGGCGACGCCCCAGCGGTCGGCGAGGGCTTCCACGAGGAGGAGTCCGCGCCCCGATTCGCCGTCCGCGTCCGGGAGCTGGAGCAGGGGGAGGTGGTCACCGCGCGTATCGGTCACCTCGATGCGGAGCCTGTCGCCGACGACGTAGAGCAGCAACTGGAAGTCACGGCCGGGCACGCGCCCGTGGGTGGCGGCGTTCGCGGCGAGCTCGGCCACGATGTGCGTCGCCCTCTCCAACGGCAGCCCCCACGTGCGGAGTTGCTGTTCGGTGAGGAGCCGGGCGAGACGGGCGCCCCGTGGTGTGGGGGACAGGCGAACACTGAAGTTGGGGATGTTGCCGCCGAGTTGCTTTTCAGGGGCAGCCATTTCTTGATTCACATCACCGAGCGTGGCGGAACCTGCTTCCGTGAAGGGAGTGACTGCGCCTGTACGTACGGTGACTGTCCCCGCTTTGTCTCGGCTGTCTCGGCTGTCTCGGGCGTTGTACGGGTACGAGCGCGCGGCGGAGGAGGAGCCATGGGCGAGGGAGTGGACGAGGCCGGTTGGGACGTCGATCCGGGCGACGAGATCGAGCCGGTGGTCCAGGCGGTGGGGCGGCTGCTCAGGGTCTGCCGCGAGGCGGCCGGGATGACGGTGACCGAGCTGGCCGAGGCCATGGGGTACGGCGAGGACATGATCCGCAAGATCGAGCGGGGCGCCCGTATCCCCCGGCCGGAGTTCCTGGACAGGGCGGACACCTTGCTGAGGGCACAGGGGCATCTGAGGGCCTTCATGGAGGACATGAAGAAGGCCCGGTACCCGAAGAAGGTGCGGGAGCTGGCGGAGATGGAGGAGCGGGCCGTGGAGTTGCTGCTGTACAGCAACCACAACATTCATGGCTTGTTGCAGACGGAGGAGTACGCGCGAGCGCTGTTGCGGACCTGGCGTCCGGCCTACTCACCGGACCAGCTGGAGCGCATGGTGGGCGCTCGCATGGCCAGGAAGTCCGTCTTCGAGCGGTCACCCGCACCGGAGTTCAGCTTCGTCCAGGAAGAGGTGACGCTGCGGCGCCCGGTCGGGGACACAATGGTGTTGCGCCGACAGCTCGGACACATGCTGGAGGTGGCCCGGTTGCCGTTCGTGGAGCTTCAGGTGATGCCGACCGCACGGGCGAACCACCCTGGAACGGGGGGACGCATCCAAGTGCTGAAGTTTGCGGACGGTACAGGGATGGGCCGTACCGACGGCGACTTCTCGGGCCGTCCGGTCTCGAATCCGAGGCAGCTCAGGGTCCTTGATCTGCGCTATGGCATCATCCGGGCTCAGGCGCTCACGCCAGAGGAGTCTCTGGTCTTCATCGAGCAAGCACTGGGAGAACTATGAGCACCCCAGAACTCCACTGGTTCAAGAGCAGCTACAGCGACAGCAGCAACGGCAACGACTGCGTCGAGGTAGCCGAAGCCCCCACCACCATCCACATCCGCGACTCCAAGAACACCGACGGTCCCCGCCTCGTCCTCGCGCCGGAGACCTGGTCGACGTTCGTCCGCACGCTCTGACCCGACCGAAAGCGAACCCGTGAGCACCGTCCCGCCCTCCGAACACCCCGATGAGTCCTCCATACCCGACGAGCAGTGGGAGGCGTTCCTCCGCGAGGCCGTGGAGGACGGTGGCAGGGACGCGCCGAAGGAGCCGTCCGCGCGGGCGCGGATGGTGACCCGTCGGCTGCGGGAGCAGGACGAGGCGACGCGGTTCCAGGTGATCGAGGGCGGCGGCCGGCGACGGTGGTGGCGGCGGAAGCGGGCGCAGGCGCCACAGCAGGCGACGCCACCGGGCTGGCGCACCGGTCCGGCCTGGCGGGAGATGAACGGGCGGAGCAGCCGGCGCCGTACCGTGGGCTCGGTGATCGGCGTGGTGCTGGCCGCGGCGCTCACCGTCGTGGCCGTACGGCCGTCGCTGCTGCTGGACCGGCTTCCCGGTGGTCACCACACCTCCTCCGCGCCGCTGCCCGCCGAGACGGCGCTGCCGTCCAGCGCCCCGGGCGGCGGGGACCAGGGCGGACTGCCCACCCGCAAGGACCCGTTCCGTGGCTCGCCCGCCCAGCGGTGGGCCGACGGGGCGGCCGCCATCGAGGTGCCGGCCGCGAAGGCCGCGGGCGGGATGAGCCAGGAGGACGTGGCCCTCGCCCTGCGCCGCACCAAGGAGTTCCTGGTCGACACCGACCTGGACCCGGCCGTGCTGCGCGGCGGGCGGCCCGACGCGGCGCTGGCCCTGCTCGACCCGCGGCAGCCCCACACCCTGTCCGACCTGCGGCGCTCACTGCGCACCCCGGACCGCGACCACGACCCCCTGCAACTGGTGACCCGCTTCGACCCGACGCAGGTGGCCCTCGCCGGTGACGTGGTCAAGGTGCGCGGCCACATGACGTTCGCCGCCGGTGCCGCGGGCGAGGTGCGGGTGCACGCGGACTACACCTTCGTCTACCCGCTGGTGCGGGCCGGAGGGAAGGGTGAGGGCGACGTCGTGGCACGGACGATCATCCGCCGCGACCTGACCATGGTCCTGCTCGACCCGCACAAGTGGATCGCGACCGAGGGCAAGCTCGGGATCCGGTCGTACGGCAGCGAGTTCTACAACAGCGAGTGCGGCGTCTACGACGGCTACTACCACCCGATCTTCCCGGACGCCGCCCCCACCGGCGCCCCTGCCACGGGCCCCGCCGCAGACCCCTACGACCGCAGCAAGTCCCTGGCGGACGACCGCCACAAGGGCTGCGGCACGGTCACCCGCACCTGACGCACGCCTTCGTCACGTACGCCGCCGAAAGCCGAGGGCCCACACCAGCAGCGCCACCGCCAGCAGCGCGGCACCCGGCGCCGGTACGGCTCCCCACCCGCCGAACCGGTACGCGGTGACACCGATCGCCGAGCCGGCCGCGCCGCCGAGGTAGTACGACGTCATGTAGACGGACGCGATCCGGGCGCGGGGGTGGTCCGGAAGGCCGTAGACGACGTTCATGTTCAGCAGATGGACGCCGTGGACCACGGCGTCCATGACCAGCACCCCGGCCACCAGCCAGGCCAGGCTGCGGCCGCCCGGCCACAGAGCCGCGAACGAGGCCACGCCCAGGGCCAGCAGCACACCGGTGGCCGCCTGTTGCCCGCCCCGGTCGGCGAGCCGTCCCGTTGCCTTGGCCGCGATCGCGCCCGCCGCGCCGACCAGTGAGAACAGCCCGATCGCGGACGAGTCCCAGCCGTAGTGCGGGCCGGCCAGCAGGAACGCCGAGGTCGCCCAGAAGACGCTGAACGCGGCGAAACAGCAGGCCCCGATCAGTGAGCGGCGGCGCAGTACCGGTTCCGTGGCCGCCAGCCGCAGCGTGGCGGCGAGCTGGGCGCCGTACCCGAGCGACACGTCCGGCGGGGATGGTGGCAGGAGCCGTACGAGGAGCAGGGCCACGGCCGCCAGCGTCCCTGCCGCCGCCAGGAACACGGCACGCCAGCCGCACGCCCCGCCGAGCAGCCCGGCCGCCGTACGGGAGACCAGGATGCCCAGCAGGACGCCGGTGAGCAGGGTGCCCATCGCCCGGCCGCGCTGCTCGGCGGGCACGACGGAGGCGGCGTACGGGATGAGGATCTGCACGACGACCGCCCCCGCGCCCACGGCCAGGCCGCCCGCCAGCAGTACCCACAGCGCGGGGGCCGCCCCCGACAGCAGCATTCCGGCGCAGGCCGCGCCGAGCAGGAACCCGATCAGGCGTCGGCGCGCCACGATGTCGCCGAGCGGCACGATCAGGAGGAGGCCCAGGGTGTATCCGGCCTGCGTGGCGGTCACCAGCGTTCCCGCGGAGGAGGGCGAGGCGCCGTACGACGCAGCGATTTGGGGCAGCAAGGGCTGGCAGTAGTAGAGGCAGGCGGCGATCAGACCGCAGGACGCCGCCAGCAGACCGACCAGGCGCGGGTGCGGCGGGGGAGAGGACGCGGCCCCGTCCCTCGGGTCGGGCGACCGGCAGGGGTCCGTCTTCTCGGTCGGGGCAGGAACAGTCATGTAGGGACGCTAGGCAGCTCCTGGACCCACCCCAAGATCCAATACCCTCTCCCGGGAATGGCCCACTTCGATCCGTCCGCAGGCAGCTGCACTCTCCCGCCGTTGCGCCCGCGAGATCACGGGTATCGGTCAGGCAGGCCCCGCAGCAGGACCAGCTCGCGCAGCAGGGCCGGCGGGTCCAGGCGGGCGAGCGAGGCGGTGAGGCCGTCCAGGAAGACGACCTGACCCTGGTTGTTGTGTGCGTACAGCAGATTCCCGGAGACCTCGTGGCCGCCGATCTCGCGTCGTACCCAGATCACCCCGCGGGTGTCCGGGCCCGGCTCCGTGATCGCCTTGGTCACGTCGTCCCAGTCGGTCACGCGGACCCGCTCGAACTCCGGGAAGTAACGACGGCCGAGCCGAGCCCACCAGCCAGGGGCCTCGTGGGACGGGTACCAGGGCAGGGCCACGGAGGGGTTGCCGTCGATCCCGCAGTGCACGGCGACCAGGCAGCCGCGCGCGTTGAGCCGCTGGGGGTGCCCGTGGTGGGCGGCCTGCGTGAGCGGGCCCGGCGACAGGTCGGCGAGCGGGTCGCTGGGGGAGGGGTGGAAGGGCGTACCGCCGTCCTTGGGGACCACGACGGAGGCAGCCAGCATCGGGGTGCCGGGGAAGCCGGGCTGGGGCAGCGCCCGGCAGGCCATCAGCCAGGCGGTGGCCGTCTCGTGGACCGGGGTCGGCGCGGACGGCTCCACCAGGCCGCCGTAAGTGGCCTGCAGCCAGGCCGTGGCCTGCCGCTCCGGGTCGACGCCCCACCCGGCGTCCCGCCACGCCTGCCAGGAGTCCGGCCAGGCCCCGGCGGCCTGCAGCGCCAGGTACTGAGCGGTCGGCAGGGCCGTGGGCGGGAAGTGGGGATCCGCTCCGTCGTGCGGTACGACGATGACCGAGCTGAACGGGGCCAGGGCCCGGTCGCCCGTCTCCAGGTGCTCCCGGAAGTCGAAGCGCACGGTCCAGCCGTACGGGAACTTGACCGCGGTGTCAGGGAGCACGACGACGGAGTGCGCACGCTCCGGGTACGCCTTCGTCCGCAGGTGGCGTTCTGCCGTCACCACGGCTTCTTCCCGGGTCACCGTCCGGGCCGCGTGGGAAGTCACCGCGCGGGCCGCGGGTCGCGCCCTGCCGACCCCGGGCAGCGCAGCTCCAGCCGGGTCGGCTGGTGCCTCTCGGCGTTCTCGGCCCGATGCCGACCGTATGCGCCGTGGGCGATCCCGGAGGCGCGTCGCGCCTCCGTCGCTCGCGTGGAGGTCATGCCAGTGCTCCCCACTCGCTGTCGGGCGTCCCCCGGAAATCCTTGCCGTGGCGATCTTGACACAGGGCGTGCACCGGGAAGGGATCTCTCGGTTCCGGGATACAAGGCGGGCACAGAACGCTCCCGGCGGCTTCACACCCCGCTTGGGGCGCCCTCGGTTTGACCCACGTCACCCCACGGGTATTCTCTCCGCCCCGATTGGCATCCGCCCCGCCCCCTATGGCAGACTGTCGGAGTTGCTCGGTCGAGTGTTGATGCTGCGCGCCTCCCGCCGGGAGGACCGGAAGCGAGTCCCACAGTACTCGTCGCCCTAACTGCCCACGGGCAGCACTGGGGCGGACGTACGGGAATCTTCCGGGAAGCGTGGGCGCGGCACCGGCCAGGCGCCCGGTGGGCCCGAGGTCCCCGGTCCGCGGTTCCGGAAGGGCCGTCGTAATCCCGCAGGGATGTTCGAACAAGGGACATCTGTGTCAGCGGGAGCGCGACACGCCCGACCGCGTGGGTCGGAGAAACGACGGCAGCAGCAAGGAATCCACCGGGTTCCAGAGCGTAAGAGAGACAGGACTACTGAGTAGCCATGGCGGGACAGAAGATCCGCATCCGGCTCAAGGCCTACGACCACGAGGTCATCGACTCCTCGGCGAAGAAGATCGTCGAGACGGTGACCCGCACTGGTGCGTCGGTCGCGGGCCCGGTGCCGCTGCCCACTGAGAAGAACGTGTACTGCGTCATCAAGTCGCCGCACAAGTACAAGGACTCGCGCGAGCACTTCGAGATGCGCACGCACAAGCGCCTGATCGACATTCTCGACCCGACCCCCAAGACCGTTGACTCTCTGATGCGACTCGACCTGCCGGCCGGTGTCGACATCGAGATCAAGCTCTGAGGCTGGTGGGCTGAGAATGGCTAAGCAGATCAAGGGCATCCTGGGCGAGAAGCTCGGCATGACGCAGGTGTGGGACGAGAACAACCGCGTTGTTCCGGTCACCGTCGTCAAGGCCGGCCCCAACGTCGTCACCCAGGTCCGTACGAACGACGTCGACGGCTACGAGTCGGTCCAGATCGCCTTCGGCGAGATCGACCCGCGCAAGGTGAACAAGCCCCTCAAGGGCCACTTCGCCAAGGCCGACGTCACCCCCCGTCGCCACCTCGTCGAGATCCGGACGGCCGACGCCTCCGAGTACACCCTCGGCCAGGAGATCACCGCCGAGGTGTTCGAGGCCGGTGTGAAGGTCGACGTGACCGGCAAGAGCAAGGGCAAGGGCTTCGCCGGTGTCATGAAGCGCCACAACTTCCGTGGCCTCGGCGCCGGACACGGCACCCAGCGCAAGCACCGCTCGCCCGGTTCCATCGGTGGCTGCGCCACCCCGGGCCGCGTGTTCAAGGGCCTCCGCATGGCGGGTCGCATGGGCAACGAGCGGGTCACCACCCAGAACCTGACCGTCCACGCCGTTGACGCGGAGAAGGGTCTGCTGCTCATCAAGGGCGCGGTTCCCGGTCCGAACGGCGGCCTCGTCCTGGTCCGCACCGCGGCCAAGGGGGCCTGAGGTAACCGATGAGCACTGTTGACATCCTTTCGCCGGCGGGCGAGAAGGCCGGTTCCGTCGAGCTCCCCGCGGAGATCTTCGACGCCAAGGTCAGCGTTCCGCTGATCCACCAGGTCGTCGTCGCGCAGCTGGCCGCTGCCCGCCAGGGCACGCACAAGACCAAGACCCGCGGTGAAGTCCGTGGTGGTGGCAAGAAGCCGTACCGCCAGAAGGGCACCGGTCGCGCCCGTCAGGGTTCGACCCGCGCGCCGCAGTTCGCCGGCGGTGGCGTCGTCCACGGCCCGCAGCCGCGTGACTACTCGCAGCGCACCCCGAAGAAGATGAAGGCCGCCGCCCTGCGCGGTGCCCTCACCGACCGGGCGCGTCACAACCGCATCCACGTCGTCTCCGGCGTGGTCGAGGGTGCGATCTCCACCAAGGCCGCCAAGAGCCTGTTCGGCAAGATCTCGGAGCGCAAGAACCTGCTCCTGGTCGTCGAGCGCTCCGACGAGGCCGCGTGGCTGTCCGCCCGCAACCTGCCCCAGGTCCACATCCTGGAGCCGGGCCAGCTGAACACGTACGACGTTCTCGTCTCGGACGACGTGGTCTTCACCCAGGCCGCTTTCGAGTCCTTCGTCGCCGGCCCGAAGGCCAACGACACCGAAGGGAGCGAGGTCTGATGGCCATCCGTCACCCCGCTATCGCCTCGAAGGCCGCCAAGGCCGCCAAGGCCGCGCGCGTCGCCAAGGCGCGCCGTCACGCCGCCGAGGGCAAGAACACCGTCGAGACCCCGCTGAGCAAGTCCTTCACGGACCCCCGTGACGTGCTGCTCAAGCCGGTTGTCTCCGAGAAGAGCTACGCGCTCCTCGACGAGAACAAGTACACGTTCGTCGTCGCCCCGGGCGCCAACAAGACCCAGATCAAGCAGGCCGTCCAGGCGGTCTTCGACGTCAAGGTCACCGGGGTCAACACGATCAACCGCCAGGGCAAGCGCAAGCGGACCCGCACCGGTTTCGGCCAGCGTGCCGCGACCAAGCGCGCGATCGTGACCCTCGCCGAGGGCGACCGTATCGACATCTTCGGCGGTCCGACCGCCTAAGGGCGGTCCGGATCGTCCGATATCGGACGAGGACTGAGAAATGGGAATCCGCAAGTACAAGCCGACTACGCCGGGCCGTCGTGGCGCCAGCGTCGCCGACTTCGTCGAGGTCACGCGGTCCACGCCGGAGAAGTCGCTGGTCCGCCCCCTGCACAGCAAGGGCGGCCGTAACAACGCCGGTCGTGTGACCGTTCGCCACCAGGGTGGCGGACACAAGCGCGCCTACCGAGTGATCGACTTCCGTCGTCACGACAAGGACGGCGTGCCGGCGAAGGTCGCGCACATCGAGTACGACCCCAACCGCACCGCGCGCATCGCGCTGCTGCACTACGCCGACGGCGAGAAGCGCTACATCCTCGCCCCGCGCAACCTGCAGCAGGGCGACACCGTGGAGAACGGTCCCGGGGCCGACATCAAGCCGGGCAACAACCTGGCCCTCCGCAACATCCCGGTCGGTACCACGATCCACGCGATCGAGCTCCGTCCCGGTGGCGGTGCCAAGTTCGCCCGCTCCGCCGGTGCCTCCGTGCAGCTGCTCGCGAAGGAGGGCGCCTACGCCCACCTGCGCATGCCGTCCGGCGAGATCCGCCTGGTCGACGTCCGCTGCCGCGCCACCGTCGGCGAGGTCGGCAACGCCGAGCAGAGCAACATCAACTGGGGTAAGGCCGGCCGTAAGCGGTGGCTGGGCGTCCGCCCGACCGTCCGTGGTGTCGTGATGAACCCGGTTGACCACCCGCACGGTGGTGGTGAGGGCCGGACCTCCGGTGGTCGCCACCCTGTGTCCCCGTGGGGCAAGAAGGAAGGCCGTACTCGTTCGCCCAAGAAGGCGTCGAACAAGTACATCGTCCGCCGCCGCAAGACGAACAAGAAGCGCTAAGGACGGGTTGAGATGCCTCGTAGCTTGAAGAAGGGGCCCTTCGTCGACGACCACCTGATGAAGAAGGTGGACACGCAGAACGAAGCCGGCACCAAGAACGTCATCAAGACCTGGTCCCGTCGCTCGATGATCGTCCCGGCCATGCTCGGCCACACGATCGCGGTGCACAACGGCAAGACCCACATCCCGGTGTTCGTCACCGAGTCGATGGTCGGCCACAAGCTCGGCGAGTTCTCGCCGACCCGCACCTTCCGGGGCCACGTCAAGGAAGACCGGAAGTCGAAGCGCCGCTAGTAGCGGATCGCATTCAGACACGTAAGTAACTCTGAAGGGACAACCATGGAAGCCAGGGCCCAGGCGCGGTACATCCGCGTCACGCCCATGAAGGCCCGCCGTGTGGTGGACCTCATCCGTGGCATGGACGCCACGGAGGCCCAGGCTGTTCTGCGATTCGCTCCGCAGGCAGCCTCGGTTCCGGTCGGCAAGGTGCTCGACAGCGCCATTGCCAACGCCGCGCACAACTACGACCACACCGATGTCGACAGCCTCTTCGTTTCCGAGGCCTTCGTCGACGAGGGCCCGACCCTGAAGCGGTTCCGTCCGCGTGCCCAGGGCCGTGCCTACCGGATCCGCAAGCGGACCAGCCACATCACCGTGGTCGTCAGCAGCAAGGAAGGAACCCGGTAATGGGCCAGAAGGTAAACCCGCACGGGTTCCGGCTCGGTGTCACGACCGACTTCAAGTCGCGTTGGTACGCCGACAAGCTGTACAAGGACTACGTCAAGGAAGACGTCGCCATCCGTCGGATGATGACGTCCGGCATGGAGCGCGCCGGCATCTCCAAGGTCGAGATCGAGCGCACCCGTGACCGCGTGCGGGTGGACATCCACACCGCTCGTCCGGGCATCGTCATCGGCCGCCGTGGCGCCGAGGCCGACCGCATCCGCGGCGACCTCGAGAAGCTCACGGGCAAGCAGGTCCAGCTGAACATCCTCGAGGTCAAGAACCCCGAGACCGACGCTCAGCTGGTTGCCCAGGCCGTCGCCGAGCAGCTCTCCTCCCGCGTCTCCTTCCGTCGGGCCATGCGCAAGAGCATGCAGTCCGCCATGAAGGCCGGCGCCAAGGGCATCAAGATCCAGTGCGGTGGCCGCCTCGGCGGCGCCGAGATGTCCCGCTCGGAGTTCTACCGCGAGGGCCGCGTGCCCCTGCACACGCTCCGCGCGAACGTGGACTACGGCTTCTTCGAGGCCAAGACGACCTTCGGCCGCATCGGCGTGAAGGTCTGGATCTACAAGGGCGACGTCAAGAACATCGCCGAGGTCCGCGCCGAGAACGCTGCCGCCCGTGCGGGTAACCGCCCGGCCCGCGGTGGCGCCGACCGCCCGGCCCGTGGTGGCCGCGGTGGCGAGCGGCGCGGTCGCAAGCCGCAGCAGGCTGCCGGCGCCGAGGCCCCCAAGGCCGAGGCCCCCGCCGCTCCGGCTGAGAGCACCGGAACGGAGGCCTGACCGACATGCTGATCCCCCGTAGGGTCAAGCACCGCAAGCAGCACCACCCGAAGCGCAACGGTATGTCCAAGGGTGGCACGCAGGTTGCGTTCGGCGAGTACGGCATCCAGGCGCTGACCCCGGCCTACGTCACGAACCGCCAGATCGAGGCGGCCCGTATCGCGATGACCCGTCACATCAAGCGTGGCGGCAAGGTCTGGATCAACATCTACCCGGACCGTCCCCTCACCAAGAAGCCTGCCGAGACCCGCATGGGTTCCGGTAAGGGTTCTCCGGAGTGGTGGATCGCGAACGTCAAGCCCGGACGTGTGATGTTCGAGCTGTCGTACCCCAACGAGAAGATCGCCCGTGAGGCGCTGACCCGTGCGGCCCACAAGCTGCCGATGAAGTGCCGGATCGTCAAGCGCGAGGCAGGTGAAGCGTGATGTCGGCCGGTACCAAGGCGTCCGAGCTGCGCGAGCTGGGCAACGAGGAGCTTCTGGCGAAGCTCCGCGAGGCCAAGGAAGAGCTGTTCAACCTCCGCTTCCAGGCGGCGACGGGTCAGCTCGAGAACCACGGCCGTCTCAAGGCGGTCCGCAAGGACATCGCCCGGATCTACACCCTCATGCGTGAGCGTGAGCTCGGCATCGAGACGGTGGAGAACGCCTGATGAGCGAGAAGAACGTGACTGAGCAGAACACTGAGGCGCGCGGTTTCCGCAAGACCCGTGAGGGCCTCGTCGTCAGCGACAAGATGGACAAGACCGTCGTCGTCGCCGTCGAGGACCGCGTCAAGCACGCGCTGTACGGCAAGGTCATCCGCCGTACCAACAAGCTCAAGGCGCACGACGAGCAGAACGCCGCGGGTGTCGGCGACCGCGTCCTCCTGATGGAGACCCGGCCGCTGTCCGCGACGAAGCGCTGGCGCGTCGTCGAGATCCTCGAGAAGGCCAAGTAATTCTCCTGCGGGGCGCCCCTCGCAGGACAGTTCCGCCAGGCTCCGGGGGCCGCTCGGTTGAGCGGCCCCCGGGGAACCGGCAGACATTCAGGAGATAGACGTGATCCAGCAGGAGTCGCGACTGCGCGTCGCCGACAACACTGGTGCGAAGGAAATCCTTTGCATCCGTGTGCTCGGTGGCTCCGGTCGCCGCTACGCGGGCATCGGTGACGTCATCGTCGCCACCGTCAAGGACGCGATCCCCGGTGGCAACGTGAAGAAGGGTGACGTCGTCAAGGCGGTCATCGTTCGCACCGTCAAGGAGCGCCGCCGTCCGGACGGCTCGTACATCCGCTTCGACGAGAACGCCGCCGTCATTCTGAAGAACGACGGCGACCCTCGCGGCACCCGCATCTTCGGCCCGGTCGGCCGTGAGCTGCGCGAGAAGAAGTTCATGAAGATCATCTCGCTCGCGCCGGAGGTGCTGTAAGCATGAAGATCAAGAAGGGCGACCTGGTCCAGGTCATCACCGGTAAGGACAAGGGCAAGCAGGGCAAGGTCATTGCCGCTTACCCGCGCGAGGAGCGCGTCCTGGTCGAGGGTGTCAACCGGGTCAAGAAGCACACCAAGGCCGGTCCGACCGCTAGCGGTTCCCAGGCCGGCGGCATCGTGACCACCGAGGCCCCGATCCACGTGTCCAACGTTCAGCTGGTCGTGGAGAAGGACGGCCAGAAGGTCGTCACGCGTGTCGGTTACCGCTTCGACGAAGAGGGCAACAAGATCCGCGTTGCCAAGCGGACGGGTGAGGACATCTGATGGCTACCACCACCACTCCGCGTCTGAAGACGAAGTACCGCGAGGAGATCGCGGGCAAGCTGCGTGACGAGTTCAAGTACGAGAACGTCATGCAGGTTCCCGGCCTCGTCAAGATCGTGGTCAACATGGGTGTGGGCGACGCCGCCCGCGACTCCAAGCTGATCGAGGGCGCCATCCGCGACCTCACCACGATCACCGGTCAGAAGCCGGCCGTCACCAAGGCCCGCAAGTCCATCGCGCAGTTCAAGCTGCGTGAGGGCCAGCCGATCGGTGCCCACGTCACGCTCCGTGGCGACCGCATGTGGGAGTTCCTGGACCGCACCCTGTCGCTCGCGCTGCCGCGCATCCGCGACTTCCGTGGTCTGTCCCCCAAGCAGTTCGACGGCCGTGGCAACTACACCTTCGGTCTCACGGAGCAGGTCATGTTCCACGAGATCGACCAGGACAAGATCGACCGTGTCCGGGGTATGGACATCACCGTGGTGACCACGGCGACCAACGACGAAGAGGGCCGTGCCCTTCTCCGTCACCTCGGCTTCCCGTTCAAGGAGGCGTGAGCGAGATGGCGAAGAAGGCTCTCATCGCGAAGGCTGCTCGCAAGCCCAAGTTCGGTGTGCGTGGCTACACCCGTTGCCAGCGCTGCGGCCGCCCGCACTCCGTGTACCGCAAGTTCGGCCTCTGCCGCGTGTGCCTTCGTGAGATGGCTCACCGTGGCGAGCTGCCGGGCGTGACCAAGAGCTCCTGGTAATCCCGGTAATTCGGAATCACCAAGGCTCTCGGTAAGTAGATAGGGCGGTCGGACGCCCAGCCCGCATGCCTTAGGCTTGTGGGGTTGGGCGTCTGTCGCCGCCCGTACGACTTACTACGCCGTAGGTCCACCGCGCCGCACCCGTCCCGTCTCGGATCGGGGAGAGGGATGGCGCACCAGGAAACCCCGGCGAGAGAGGCCGAAGGCCAATTCATGACCATGACTGATCCGATCGCAGACATGCTGACGCGTCTGCGGAACGCGAACTCGGCGTACCACGACTCGGTGTCGATGCCGCACTCCAAGATCAAGTCTCACATCGCGGAGATCCTCCAGCAGGAGGGCTTCATCACGGGCTGGAAGGTCGAGGACGCCGAGGTCGGCAAGAACCTCGTCCTGGAGCTGAAGTTCGGCCCCAACCGTGAGCGCTCCATCGCGGGCATCAAGCGGATCTCCAAGCCCGGTCTCCGGGTGTACGCGAAGTCCACCAACCTGCCGAAGGTGCTCGGCGGCCTCGGCGTGGCGATCATCTCCACGTCGCACGGGCTCCTCACCGACAAGCAGGCCGGCAAGAAGGGCGTGGGTGGGGAAGTCCTCGCCTACGTCTGGTAGCAGAAGGGAACGGAGGAAACAGCTATGTCGCGCATCGGCAAGCTCCCCATCGCGGTTCCCGCCGGCGTGGACGTCACCATCGACGGCCGTACGGTCTCGGTCAAGGGCCCCAAGGGCACGCTGACCCACACCGTCGCGGCTCCGATCGACATCGCTAAGGGCGAGGACGGCACCCTGCAGGTGACCCGCCCGAACGACGAGCGTCAGAGCAAGGCCCTGCACGGCCTCTCCCGCACGCTGGTGGCGAACATGATCACCGGCGTGACCCAGGGTTACGTGAAGAAGCTCGAGATCAGCGGTGTCGGTTACCGAGTGACCGCCAAGGGTTCGAACCTGGAGTTCGCTCTCGGTTACAGCCACCCGATCCTGGTCGAGGCCCCCGAGGGCATCACCTTCAAGGTGGAGACCCCGACCCGCTTCCAGGTCGAGGGCATCGACAAGCAGAAGGTCGGCGAGGTTGCGGCCAACATCCGCAAGCTGCGCAAGCCCGACCCGTACAAGGCCAAGGGCGTCAAGTACGAGGGCGAAGTCATCCGCCGCAAGGTCGGAAAGGCGGGTAAGTAAGCCATGGCATACGGGCAGAAGATCCTCAAGGGCGACGCCTACAAGCGCGCCGCGATCAAGCGCCGTCACATCCGGATCCGCAAGCGGATCTCCGGTACGGCGGAGCGCCCCCGTCTGGTCGTGACCCGCTCCAACCGTCACATCGTGGCGCAGGTGATCGACGACCTGAAGGGCCACACCCTGGCGTCGGCGTCCACCCTGGACGCGTCGATCCGCGGTGGCGAGGCCGACAAGTCCGCGCAGGCCAAGCAGGTCGGCGCCCTGGTCGCCGAGCGTGCCAAGGCCGCCGGTGTCGAGGCCGTCGTGTTCGACCGTGGTGGTAACCAGTACGCCGGCCGCATCGCGGCTCTGGCGGACGCCGCCCGCGAGGCCGGGCTCAAGTTCTGAGCCACGGTTCCGTAGCTAGCGGAAACAGAGAGAGGTAATTCCAATGGCTGGACCCCAGCGCCGCGGTGGCGGTGCCGGTGGCGGCGAGCGGCGGGACCGGAAGGGCCGTGACGGCGGCGCTGCTGCCGCCGAGAAGACCGCGTACGTTGAGCGCGTCGTCGCGATCAACCGCGTCGCCAAGGTTGTGAAGGGTGGTCGTCGCTTCAGCTTCACCGCGCTGGTCGTGGTGGGCGACGGTGACGGCACCGTGGGTGTCGGTTACGGCAAGGCCAAGGAGGTGCCGGCCGCCATCGCCAAGGGCGTTGAGGAGGCCAAGAAGCACTTCTTCAAGGTCCCCCGGATCCAGGGCACCATCCCGCACCCGATCCAGGGTGAGAAGGCTGCCGGCGTCGTGCTGCTCAAGCCCGCGTCCCCCGGTACCGGTGTTATCGCCGGTGGTCCGGTGCGTGCCGTGCTCGAGTGCGCCGGTATCCACGACGTGCTGTCGAAGTCGCTCGGCTCCGACAACGCGATCAACATCGTGCACGCGACCGTGGAGGCCCTGAAGGGTCTGCAGCGTCCCGAGGAGATCGCGGCCCGCCGTGGTCTGCCGCTCGAGGACGTCGCTCCCGCGGCTCTCCTTCGTGCGCGTGCCGGGGCGGGTGCGTAATCATGGCGCAGCTCAAGATCACGCAGGTCAAGTCCTACATCGGCAGCAAGCAGAACCACCGTGACACCCTGCGGTCGCTTGGTCTCAAGGGGATCAACACCGTGGTCGTCAAGGAGGACCGCCCCGAGTTCCGCGGCATGGTGCACACCGTCCGCCACCTCGTGACGGTCGAGGAGGTCGACTGATCATGGCGGAGCAGAACCCGCTGAAGATCCACAACCTCCGTCCCGCCCCCGGCGCCAAGACCGCCAAGACCCGTGTCGGTCGTGGTGAGGCGTCTAAGGGTAAGACGGCCGGTCGTGGTACCAAGGGCACCAAGGCCCGCTACCAGGTTCCGGAGCGCTTCGAGGGTGGCCAGATGCCGCTGCACATGCGCCTCCCGAAGCTGAAGGGCTTCAAGAACCCGTTCAAGACCGAGTACCAGGTCGTGAACCTCGACAAGCTGGCCGCGCTCTACCCCGAGGGTGGCGAGGTCACCGTCGAGGGCCTGGTGGCCAAGGGTGCCGTTCGCAAGAACAGCCTCGTCAAGGTCCTCGGCCAGGGCGAGGTCTCCGTGGCGCTGCAGGTGACGGTCGACGCCGTCTCCGGCTCCGCCAAGGAGAAGATCACCGCCGCCGGCGGTACGGTCACCGAGCTGGTCTGAGTTCCTCAGGTCCCTCGATGACGTGAACGATCCCGACCGGGGATACTCCACAAAAGGGGTATCCCCGGTTGGTCGTTCCAAGGGGGGTGCTCTCGCCGGTAAGGTGGCCAGCACTGCCTACTTTCAATGGATGCTTCCCATGGGGCACCCTGAGCGGCAGTTGACCGTTAGTAATTCGTCTGTATCCGTCGAACCTCAAGACCGTCACCCTTGACGCAGTTGCGCGGGGGTCGCAGGAGGCACCGTGCTCACCGCGTTCGCCCGGGCGTTCAGGACGCCCGACCTGCGCAAGAAGCTGCTCTTCACGCTGGCCATCATCGTGGTCTACCGGGTCGGTACCCACATTCCGATCCCCGGCGTCAACTACAAGGCCGTCCAGCAGTGTGTGACCGAGGCACAGGGCAACCAGGGCCTGTTCGGCCTCGTGAACATGTTCAGCGGTGGTGCGCTGCTGCAGATCACGGTCTTCGCGCTCGGCATCATGCCCTACATCACGGCCAGCATCATCCTTCAGCTGCTGACCGTGGTCATCCCGCGCCTGGAAGCCCTCAAGAAGGAGGGGCAGGCCGGTACGGCGAAGATCACGCAGTACACCCGCTACCTGACGGTGGCCCTGGCGATCCTGCAGGGCACCGGCCTGGTCGCCACCGCCCGCACCGGCCGGCTGTTCAACGGCTGCTCGGTCGCCACGAGCATCGTCCCGGACCAGGCGATCTTCACGACCATCACGATGGTCGTCTGCATGACTGCCGGTACGGCCGTCGTGATGTGGCTCGGTGAGCTGATCACCGACCGCGGCATCGGCAACGGCATGTCGATCCTGATGTTCATCTCGATCGCCGCGACGTTCCCGTCGGCGCTGTGGGCCATCAAGAAGCAGGGCACCCTGGCCGGCGGCTGGATCGAGTTCGGCACCGTCATCCTGGTCGGCCTGGTCATGGTCGCGCTCGTGGTCTTCGTCGAGCAGGCCCAGCGCCGCATCCCGGTGCAGTACGCGAAGCGCATGATCGGCCGCCGTTCCTACGGCGGTACGTCCACGTACATCCCGCTCAAGGTGAACCAGGCCGGTGTGATTCCGGTCATCTTCGCCTCCTCGCTGCTCTACATCCCGGCGCTCGTGGCGCAGTTCGCGGGGGGCAAGTCGGGCTGGAAGACCTGGGTCGAGCAGAATCTGACCAAGGGCGATCACCCGATTTACATCACGGCGTACTTTTTGCTCATCGTGTTCTTCGCGTTCTTCTATGTGGCGATCTCCTTCAACCCCGAGGAAGTCGCCGACAACATGAAGAAGTATGGTGGCTTCATCCCGGGCATCCGGGCTGGCCGACCGACCGCTGAGTACCTCAGCTACGTGCTCAACCGGATCACCTGGCCGGGTTCGCTGTATCTGGGTCTGATCGCTCTCGTGCCGACAATGGCGTTGGTGGGCTTTGGGGCAAGCCAGAACTTCCCCTTCGGTGGGACCAGCATCCTGATCATCGTGGGTGTCGGTCTCGAGACGGTGAAGCAGATCGAGAGCCAGCTCCAGCAGCGCAATTACGAAGGGTTCCTCCGCTGATGCGTATCGTCCTCGTCGGGCCGCCGGGTGCCGGTAAGGGAACGCAAGCCGTCCGCCTCGCCGAGAAGCTGTCGATCCCGCACATCTCCACGGGCGACCTGTTCCGGGCCAACATCAGCCAGCAGACCGAGCTGGGCAAGCTCGCGAAGTCCTACATGGACGCCGGCAACCTCGTCCCGGACGAGGTGACCATCGCCATGGCCAAGGACCGCATGGAGCAGCCGGACGCCGAGAAGGGCTTCCTGCTCGACGGCTTCCCGCGCAACGTGTCGCAGGCCGAGGCGCTGGACCAGCTTCTGGAGACCGAGAGCATCAAGCTGGACGCCGTCCTGGACCTGGAGGTCCCGGAGGACGAGGTCGTCAAGCGGATCGCCGGCCGGCGCATCTGCCGCAACGACTCCTCGCACGTCTTCCACGTGACGTACAGCCGGCCGAAGAAGGACGGCGTCTGCGACGTCTGCGGCGGCGAGCTGTACCAGCGCGACGACGACTCCGAGGACACCGTCCGCAAGCGGCTCGAGGTCTACCACACGCAGACCGAGCCGATCATCGACTACTACAAGGCGCAGGGCCTGGTCGTGACGATCTCCTCCCTGGGCCCCGTGGACGAGATCACGCACCGGGCGCTGGAAGCGCTCAAGCGTGAGAAGGCCGAGAGCTGACGAGCCCGGCTCCCCAGGCCGCGGCGCCCTTCCCGGGGTGCCGCGGCCGTAGTGTTGTACAGATACCCCAGTCGATGTGAGTGACGGAGAGCGCAGGCCCCCCATGGTGCAGATCAAGACGCCCGAGCAGATCGCGAAGATGCGTGCGGCGGGCCTGGTCGTCGCCGCCATCCACGCGGCCACCCGCGAGGCCGCGGTGCCCGGCGCCTCCACCAAGGACCTGGACGAGGTCGCCCGCAAGGTCCTCGCCGAGCACGGCGCCAAGTCGAACTTCCTGGGCTACGGCGGCTTCCCCGCGACCATCTGCACCTCGGTGAACGACGTGGTCGTGCACGGCATCCCCTCCGACGACGTCGTCCTCAAGGACGGCGACATCATCTCCATCGACTGCGGCGCGATCGTGGACGGCTGGCACGGCGACGCGGCCTACACGGCCTTCGTGGGCTCCGGTCACGCACCGGAGCTGATCGAGCTCTCCCGGGTGACCGAGGAGTCGATGTGGGCCGGCATCGCGGCCATGAAGCAGGGCGCCCGTCTGGTCGACGTCTCCCGGGCGATCGAGACGTACATCCGCCGCCAGCCCAAGCCCGGCGGCGGTCGCTACGGCATCATCGAGGACTACGGCGGCCACGGCATCGGCACCGAGATGCACATGGACCCGCATCTGCTGAACTACGTCGACCGGCGCCGCGGCAAGGGCCCCAAGCTGGTGCCCGGCTTCTGCCTCGCGATCGAGCCGATGGTCTCCCTCGGCACCCCCCGCACGGAGGTCCTGTCCGATGACTGGACGGTCATCACGACGGACGGCACATGGTCCTCCCACTGGGAGCACTCGGTCGCCCTGACCGCGGAGGGCCCCCTGGTCCTGACGGCGCCGGACGGCGGCAAGGCGAAGCTCGCCGAGTACGGCATCACGGCCGCGCCCGATCCGCTCGGTTAGTGATCTCCCGGGTGGGGCAGACTCTCTCGATTCGCCTTTCCCGGTGGGCCGACGTAGACTGACTCGTCGGCTCTCGTGCACCCTCATGCCTGCGTGCTTGCGAGTGGACGAAAGCCGGTCAAGGTAGTCGATTCGAAGGGCGAAGCGTGGCCAAGAAGCAAGGTGCCATCGAGATCGAGGGCACTGTCGTCGAGTCTCTTCCGAACGCTATGTTCAAGGTCGAGCTCCAGAACGGTCACCAGGTCCTGGCACACATCAGCGGCAAGATGCGTATGCACTACATCCGCATCCTCCCTGACGACCGGGTCGTGGTGGAGCTGTCTCCGTACGACCTGACGCGTGGCCGGATCGTCTACCGCTACAAGTAGATCTTGCCCGCATCCCGCTTCCGCGGGGTGGTGGCACTGACCCGGAGAACCTCAATCCAATGAAGGTCAAGCCGAGCGTCAAGAAGATCTGCGACAAGTGCAGGGTGATCCGCCGTCACGGTCGGGTCATGGTCATCTGCGAGAACCCGCGCCACAAGCAGCGCCAGGGCTGACGCACGACCGTAACCCTCTGCACCTCTATCGCAGAGATTCGCGCGACGCGAGCTGAATATGTTCATACGCAGAACCCGAGCCCACCAGCTCGACACCCCCGGTTCGGAGGCCGGGGACCCGGTTCGTACCTCGTACGGCGGCCGGGAGCCGGTTCTGCGGAAGACCTCCGAAGATCACCAGGAGCCATTGAATGGCACGCGTTTCCGGTGTTGACATCCCGCGCGAAAAGCGCGTGGAGGTCGCCCTGACCTACGTGTTCGGCATCGGCCGGACCCTCTCGAAGGAGACGCTGGCTGCGACCGGCGTCGACCCGAACACCCGCGTTCGCGACCTCTCCGAGGAGCAGCTCGTCGCGATTCGTGAGTACGTCGACAACAACATCAAGACCGAGGGTGACCTCCGTCGCGAGATCCAGGCCGACATCCGCCGCAAGGTCGAGATCGGCTGCTACCAGGGTCTGCGTCACCGTCGCGGTCTGCCCGTCCGCGGTCAGCGCACCAGCACCAACGCCCGCACCCGCAAGGGCCCGCGTCGCGCCATCGCCGGCAAGAAGAAGCCGGGCAAGAAGTAGTCCGCAGCGGACACCTGTCCACGGTCTTCGCTGTAGGACCGACCACCTCCCGTAGGAGTTAGTAGATGCCCCCCAAGGGACGTCAGGGCGCTGCCAAGAAGGTGCGCCGCAAGGAAAAGAAGAACGTCGCTCACGGCCACGCGCACATCAAGAGCACGTTCAACAACACGATCGTCTCCATCACGGACCCGTCCGGCAACGTGATCTCCTGGGCCTCCGCCGGCCACGTCGGCTTCAAGGGCTCCCGGAAGTCCACGCCGTTCGCCGCGCAGATGGCCGCCGAGTCGGCCGCCCGCCGCGCCCAGGAGCACGGCATGCGCAAGGTCGACGTGTTCGTCAAGGGCCCGGGCTCCGGTCGTGAGACCGCGATCCGCTCCCTGCAGGCCACGGGCCTCGAGGTCGGCTCCATCCAGGACGTCACCCCGACCCCGCACAACGGCTGCCGTCCGCCGAAGCGCCGCCGCGTCTGACGCACGGCCTTCGTCTGGCTCAGGGTTTCCGGGCGGTGCGGCTCCTTCGGGTCGTACCGCCCGTACCCTTGCAGTACCCGCACTTCTCGCGGTGCGGTTTCCGTCGGGCGTCAAATAGCGGGCGTCCACGAATGAAGGATCTGATCCACACATGCTGATCGCTCAGCGTCCCTCGTTGACCGAAGAGGTCGTCGACGAGTTCCGCTCCCGGTTCGTGATCGAGCCGCTGGAGCCGGGCTTCGGCTACACCCTCGGCAACTCCCTCCGCCGCACCCTCCTGTCGTCGATCCCCGGCGCTGCTGTCACCAGCATCCGCATCGACGGCGTCCTGCACGAGTTCACCACCGTGCCGGGCGTCAAGGAGGACGTCACCGACCTGATCCTCAACATCAAGCAGCTGGTCGTCTCCTCGGAGCACGACGAGCCGGTCGTGATGTACCTGCGCAAGCAGGGCCCGGGTCTGGTCACCGCCGCCGACATCGCGCCCCCGGCCGGTGTCGAGGTGCACAACCCCGACCTCGTCCTCGCCACGCTCAACGGCAAGGGCAAGCTGGAGATGGAGCTGACGGTCGAGCGCGGCCGCGGTTATGTCTCCGCCGTGCAGAACAAGCAGGTGGGCCAGGAGATCGGCCGTATCCCGGTCGACTCCATCTACTCGCCGGTGCTGAAGGTCACGTACAAGGTCGAGGCCACGCGTGTCGAGCAGCGCACCGACTTCGACAAGCTGATCGTCGACGTCGAGACCAAGCAGGCGATGCGTCCCCGTGACGCCATGGCCTCCGCCGGTAAGACCCTGGTCGAGCTGTTCGGTCTCGCCCGCGAGCTGAACATCGACGCCGAGGGCATCGACATGGGCCCGTCCCCCACGGACGCCGCCCTGGCCGCCGACCTCGCGCTGCCGATCGAGGAGCTGGAGCTCACGGTCCGCTCCTACAACTGCCTCAAGCGTGAGGGCATCCACTCCGTGGGTGAGCTCGTCGCCCGCTCCGAGGCCGACCTGCTGGACATCCGCAACTTCGGTGCGAAGTCCATCGACGAGGTCAAGGCGAAGCTGGCCGGCATGGGCCTGGCCCTGAAGGACAGCCCGCCCGGATTCGACCCCACGGCCGCTGCCGACGCCTTCGGCGCCGACGACGACGCGGACGCGGGTTTCGTGGAGACCGAGCAGTACTGATCGGTCGCAGCCGGTGAGCATCCGCTCATCGGGTTCCTGACCCCGGTACCTGACACGGCCGGGGCAGACACACAGGAGAAGAACAATGCCGAAGCCCACCAAGGGTGCCCGTCTGGGCGGCAGCGCCGCGCACGAGAAGCTGCTCCTCGCGAACCTGGCGAAGAGCCTCTTCGAGCACGGCCGTATCACCACCACCGAGGCGAAGGCCCGCCGCCTGCGCCCGTACGCCGAGCGTCTGATCACCAAGGCGAAGAAGGGCGACCTTCACAACCGCCGTCAGGTGCTCCAGGTCATCACGGACAAGAGCATCGTCCACACGCTCTTCACCGAGATCGGCCCGCGTTACGAGAACCGTCCGGGTGGCTACACCCGCATCACCAAGATCGGTAACCGCCGTGGCGACAACGCGCCCATGGCCGTCATCGAGCTGGTCGAGGCGCTGACGGTGCAGCAGAAGGCCGTGGGTGAGGCCGAGGCCGCCACCAAGCGTGCGGTCAAGGAGGCCGACGAGGCCAAGGCTGCGGAGACCACCGAGGCTCCGGCCGAGGAGGCCGCTGCCGAGGAGTCGTCGGAGGCCTGAGGCTCTGCCTTGAGCTGAGCGGGTCCGCCCTTCGGGGCGGGCCCGCTTTCGCGTACCTGAGAGGATCCAAGGGTGAGTGAAGTACAGCCCGGTCATGTCCGTGTCCGCCTCGACCTCTCCTACGACGGCACCGCCTTCCATGGCTGGGCCAAGCAGGCCGGCGGCAGGCGGACCGTGCAGGGGGAGATCGAGGACGCGCTGCGGACCGTCACCCGGTCCCGGGAGACGTACGAGCTGACCGTCGCCGGACGCACCGACGCCGGGGTGCATGCGCGGGGGCAGGTGGCGCACGTGGACCTGCCCGAGGGGGTCTGGCGGGAGCACCACGAGAAGCTGCTCAAGCGGCTCGCGGGGCGCCTGCCCAAGGACGTACGGGTGTGGGCCCTCCGGGACGCTCCCAGCGGCTTCGACGCCCGGTTCTCGGCGATCTGGCGGCGCTACGCCTACCGGGTGACGGACAACCCCGGGGGAGTGGACCCCCTCCTGCGGGGCCATGTGCTCTGGCACGACTGGCCCCTCGACGTGGACGCCATGAACGAGGCCGCGCGGGCGCTGCTCGGCGAGCACGACTTCGCCGCGTACTGCAAGAAGCGGGAAGGGGCCACCACGATCCGCACCCTGCAGGAGCTGAGCCTCGCGCGCGGGTCCGACGGGATCATCACGGCCACCGTGCGCGCCGACGCGTTCTGCCACAACATGGTGCGCTCGCTGATCGGCGCGCTGCTGTTCGTCGGCGACGGGCACCGCGGGCCCGAGTGGCCCGGGAAGGTGCTGGCCGCGGGGGTGCGGGACTCCGCCGTCCATGTCGTACGGCCGCACGGGCTGACCCTGGAGGAGGTCGGCTACCCCGCCGACGAGCTGCTGGCCGCACGCAGCAAGGAGGCGCGCAACAAGCGCTCGCTCCCGTCGGCGGGGTGCTGCTGACCTACCGGTTCGCCGCCGCGGACGCCTGGGTCTGGCCGCGGCGGTAGATCTGGTTGAAGGTGAACTGCTGGAGGTCGTTACCGGCGGAGAAGACCTTCGTGTCCTTGTTGGTGACGTTCTTGCCGTTGAGGAAGCCGCCGGTGGTGAAGTAGGCGTAGCGGCCGACGGAATTCGTGGTCGTCAGGCAGACCGCGGAGTCGCAGAAGTTCTTGACGCCCTTGCCGGGCAGGGAGCGCACCATGGCGTGCTTGGCGGCCTGCTTCCTGACCTTCGTGGCCGTCGCCTGGTCGTCGAAGACGGCGACGCCGACGGTGATCGCGACGCCGCCGTCGGTGTAGGTCACGCGGATCAGGCGGGTGCAGTGGTTCGCGCCGAGGATCTTCGGCAGGTTGGCGTCGGCGGCGGAGGCGCAGTTCGTGGTGTCGGCCGTGGCGCCCTTCTTGTACACCGTGTCGCCCATGGTCAGCTGGGTGCCCGGGAAGAGGGTGTCGGCGCTGAGCGGGGCGGTGTCCTTCTTGGCGCTGGATATGAAGTCCTTCGGGTCCAGCGGCGGCGGGGCGCTGGTCGGCGCGAAGGACGGCGTGGCCGAGCCGCTGGGCACCGAGGCGCTCGCGGGCAGGTTCGTGGGCGTGCCGTGGGCGTCGTTGCCGCTGTTCGCGGAGACGACGGCCATGGCGACCGCCGTGCCGACAGCGACCGTGGCGACCGCGCCGCCGGCGACGAAGAGCAGCTTGCGGCGCTTGTTGCGGGTCTCCGAGGCCTCGGCGAGCGCCGCCCAGTCCGGGGTCCCGTCGTCACCCCCGCTGTTCCAGGAGGACTGCTGGGAATGCGGTTTCCAGGGATCCCACTGAGACTGGGGTCCCCCCTGCCCGTAACTCATGGGGCGCATCTTAGACGGGGGAAGAGGGTGAGCACGCCGGTCGCTCGTTTTGACCCTCACCGACGACCCCGGTATCCTGCTTGTTCGTTGTGTATTGGCTTGCTCATTCTCACGGGACGGGCCCTTACACCGGTCCACCGGGCCGATGACCAGCGACCCCACTACGCGGTATGCGTCGCCGCCGTGCGGTCCAGGCTGTCGTGATCGTTTCGGTGACCTGTTCAGGACCATTCACTCGAAGCGAAGGCTACGAACCGTGCGTACGTACAGCCCCAAGCCCGGCGATGTGACGCGCCAGTGGCACGTCATCGACGCTCAGGACGTTGTCCTGGGCCGTCTCGCCACCACCGCAGCGACCCTTCTGAGGGGCAAGCACAAGCCGATCTACGCGCCGCATGTCGACGCTGGTGACTTCGTCATCATCATCAACGCCGACAAGGTGCACCTGTCCGGCAACAAGCGGACCCAGAAGATGGCGTACCGCCACTCCGGCTACCCGGGTGGTCTGCGCTCCGTCCGCTACGACGAGCTCCTCGACAAGAACCCCGAGAAGGCCATCGAGAAGGCCGTCAAGGGCATGCTCCCCAAGAACTCCCTGGGCCGTCAGATGCTCTCGAAGCTGAAGGTCTACAAGGGTGACCAGCACCCGCACGCTGCCCAGCAGCCGGTGCCGTTCGAGATCACCCAGGTCGCGCAGTAAGTCCGGCCACCCCCTAAGACTGAAGAGAATCTGAGGAGAATCGTGGCCGAGACCACTGCCGAGCAGCCGCTCGAAGAGCTTGACATCGACAGCTACACCACCGAGTCCGAGGTTCCGGTGGAGGGTGAGTACACCTCCGAGTCCCTCGCCTCGCGCTTCGGTGAGCCCCAGCCCGCCGCCGGCCTGGGCCGCCGCAAGAACGCCATTGCCCGCGTCCGGATCGTTCCGGGCACCGGCAAGTGGAAGATCAACGGTCGCACCCTCGAGGACTACTTCCCGAACAAGGTGCACCAGCAGGAAGTCAACGAGCCCTTCAAGGTGCTCGAGCTCGAGGGCCGTTACGACGTCATCGCCCGCATCGCGGGTGGCGGTGTCTCCGGTCAGGCCGGTGCGCTCCGCCTCGGTGTCGCCCGTGCGCTGAACGAGGCCGACGTCGACAACAACCGCGGCCCGCTGAAGAAGGCCGGCTTCCTCAAGCGCGACGACCGTGCGGTCGAGCGCAAGAAGGCCGGTCTGAAGAAGGCCCGCAAGGCTCCGCAGTACAGCAAGCGCTAAGCGTCGCCTGCTCGTACTCCGAACGCCCCGGCGGCACGCCACGTGTGCCGTCGGGGCGTTCGTTTATCCCGGCCGAGGGCGTATAACGACACAAGACGCTCAGGTGCTCAAAGGCTTGTGCGATCGGATGGAGGAACAGTGGGACGACTCTTCGGGACGGACGGCGTGCGCGGGGTCGCCAACGCGGACCTGACGGCCGAGATGGCGCTCGGCCTGTCCGTTGCGGCGGCCCACGTGCTGGCCGAGGCGGGCACCTTCGAGGGCCACAGGCCGACGGCGGTGGTCGGCCGGGACCCGCGGGCGTCCGGGGAGTTCCTTCAGGCGGCCGTGGTCGCGGGCCTGGCCAGCGCCGGCGTGGACGTGCTGTGCGTCGGGGTGCTGCCGACGCCCGCGGTGGCACATCTCACCGGCGCGCTCGGTGCCGACCTGGGCGTGATGCTCTCCGCCAGTCACAACGCCATGCCGGACAACGGCATCAAGTTCTTCGCCCGCGGCGGCCACAAGCTCGCCGACGAACTGGAGGACCGGATCGAGGCGGTCTACGAGTCGCACCGGCACGGCGAGCCGTGGGAGCGGCCGACGGGCGCGGGCGTGGGCCGCGTGCGGTCGTACGACGAGGGCTTCGAGCAGTACGTCGCCCATCTCCTGTCGGTGCTTCCCAACCGGCTGGACGGCCTGAAGATCGTCCTGGACGAAGCGCACGGCGCGGCCTCGGGGGTCTCGCCGGAGGCGTTCTCCCGGGCGGGCGCCGAGGTCGTCACGATCGGCGCGGAGCCGGACGGGCTCAACATCAACGACGGCTGCGGCTCGACCCACCTCGAGAAGCTGAAGGCCGCGGTGGTCGAGCACCGCGCGGACCTCGGCATCGCGCACGACGGCGACGCCGACCGGTGCCTGGCCGTGGACCACACGGGCGAGGAGGTCGACGGCGACCAGATCCTCTCCGTGCTGGCGCTGGCCATGCGGGAGCGCTCCGAGCTGCGGGCCGACACGGTCGTCGCCACCGTGATGTCCAACCTGGGCTTCAAGCTGGCGATGGAGAAGGCCGGGATCCACCTGGTGCAGACCGCCGTCGGCGACCGGTATGTGCTGGAGGAGATGAAGGAGCACGGGTACGCCCTCGGCGGCGAGCAGTCCGGGCACGTGATCATCCTCGACCACGCCACGACCGGTGACGGCACGCTGACCGGCCTGCTGCTGGCGGCCCGGGTCGCCGAGACCGGGCGCGGCCTGCGCGAACTGGCGTCGGTGATGGAGCGGCTGCCGCAGGTCCTCATCAACGTGCCGGACGTGGACAAGTCCCGCGTGAAGACCTCGGCCGATCTCGCGGCCGCCGTCGCCGAGGCGGAGCGGGAGCTGGGGGAGACCGGGCGGGTGCTGCTCCGGCCGTCCGGCACCGAGCCGTTGGTGCGGGTGATGGTCGAGGCGGCCGACATCGACCAGGCGCGGTCGGTGGCCGGGCGGCTGGCCGATGCGGTGAAGTCAGCGCTGGGTTAGGCCGGCGGGATCCGGCCGGGGCGGGAGCGTCTCCTGCCCCGGAAGTCCCACAAGGGTGCGCCCTTTCGTGCGACGCGGATCACCCTATGAACGTAATAAAGGATGCGTAATCGACCGCTGTCGGTATCCCTTCCGTCGAGGCCGTCCCGTGTGACGTGCCCCCATCGACGGAAGTGAGACAACGCAGCATGAAGATCGTGAGCAGTACCTTGAAGCGAGCGGTCGGTCCGGCCCTGGTGGCGGGTGTTCTCGTCACCTCGGCCGCCACCCCGGCCGCCGCGCAGACGCCCGGCTCCACGGCGTTCCGCCTCTTCGGCATGGCTTTGCTCCAGGCGCGCGCCGGTGTGGCGAACCACGTCACGGCCAGAGTCGACTCCACGACCAAGCATCTGATCTTCACCGACACCACGGGCATCGCGATCGGCCCGGGTTGCACCCGAGTGCCCAACGACCCCACCAGCGCCGACTGCGGCGTTGTCACCAGCATCGCGGTCCAACTGGGTGACGGGAACGACACCTTCGACGGTTCCATGGCTCCGGTCAACTCCACCGTCGACGCCGGTACGGGCGTCGACATGGTGACGACTGGTTCTGGCAACGACACGGTTGGTGTGCAGGACAACGCCCCGGGCGACTTCGTGGACTGCGGCAGCCGACTGCCGACCGGCGACTCTGACACGGTGTTCCGCGACAACGGCGACACCGTCGTCAACTGCGAGAGAGTGTTCTAGAGGCTGCCGGCCCCCGCCGTACGCTCACGCTGCCTCGCCCACAGCCACTTCTGGGCCGGCAGCGTGAGCGTGCCGGCCGGCACGATGCCCAGCAGGTCCAGCAGGAGCTGGGACCTGCCGACGTGGATCAGCCGCACCCCCTCGTCCGTCTTCTCGGCAGGGGCGATCAGGGCGCACATGCGGCATGCCGCCCATCCGACAGCCTGCGTCACAGCTTGCGCAGCCTCAGCCGCTGCACCTTGTGGTCCGGGCCCTTGCGGACCACAAGGGTGGCCCGGCCGCGGGTCGGGGCGATGTTCTCGACCAGGTTGGGCTTGTTGATCGTCCGCCACTGCGTGCGGGCGTAGTCGAGGGCCTCCTCCTCGGACACCTGGGTGTACTTGCGGAAGTACGAGTTCGGGTCCTGGAAGGCGGTCTGGCGCAGCTTCTTGAAGCGGTTGAGGTACCAGTGCTCGACGTCCTCGGCGTTCGCGTCGACGTACACGCTGAAGTCGAAGTAGTCGGCGAGACCGACCCGGGTGCGGCCGTCCTTGCCGGGCAGGGCGGGCTGGAGGACGTTGAGGCCCTCGACGATCAGGATGTCGGGCCGGCGGACGACGAGCTTCTCGTCCGGGACGATGTCGTAGATCAGGTGGGAGTAGACGGGCGCGGTGACCTCGTCCTTCCCCGCCTTGATGTCGGCGACGAAACGGGTCAGGGCCCGGCGGTCGTAGGACTCGGGGAAACCTTTCCGCGACATCAGGCCGCGGGCCTGCAGCTCCTTGGTCGGCAGCAGGAAGCCGTCGGTGGTCACCCGCTCCACGCGCGGGTGCTCGGGCCAGCGGGAGAGGAGGGCCTGAAGGAGACGGGCGACGGTGGACTTGCCGCAGGCCACGGACCCGGCGATCCCTATCACGAACGGGGTGCCGGACTGGGAGCCCTGCTCGCCGAGGAAGGTGTTCAGCGCGCCTCTGAGGCCGTCCGTGGCGCCGACGTAGAGATTGAGGAGCCGGGAGAGCGGGAGGTAGACGTCGCGCACCTCGTCCAGGTCGATCACATCGCCCAGACCGCGCAGCTTCTCCACCTCCTCTGCGGTGAGCGGCAGCGGCGTCTTGTCGCGCAGCGCGCTCCACTCGGCGCGGGTGAGGTCGACGTAGGGAGTCGCCTCCGGCCTGTGCCGGTGGGCGCTCCGGGGCATCGAGGAGACCGGTGAGATCACAGTCCATTGTTAACGGAGTTTGAACGGCACGGCGGGTGGGCTCCGTCACGCGGGCCGGTTCCCGCCGGAACGACCGTTCGTATGACGGTGGGAATTTCCGAATCCGGGCACGCGCAAGCGGTTTCCGTCCTGAGGTGGCCCGTAGGCTGCGGCCCATGTGCGGAATCGTTGGATACGTAGGGGCACAGTCGGGGCTCGAGGTCGTGATGGCCGGGCTGAAGCGGCTGGAGTACCGGGGTTACGACTCGGCGGGTGTCGCCGTGCTGGCCGACGGCGGGCTGGCCGCGGCGAAGAAGGCCGGGAAACTGGTCAATCTGGAGAAGGAGCTGGCCGAACGGCCGCTGCCGACGGGGGCGACGGCCATCGGCCACACCCGCTGGGCCACGCACGGCGGCCCCACGGACGCCAACGCCCACCCGCATCTCGACAACGCGGGCCGGGTCGCCGTCGTCCACAACGGCATCATCGAGAACTTCGCGGTCCTGCGGGCCGAACTCGCCGAGCGCGGCCACGAGCTGACGTCCGAGACGGACACCGAGGTCGTCGCCCACCTGCTGGCCGAGGAGTTCTCCGCCTGCGCGGACCTCGCGGAGGCCATGCGGCTGGTGTGCCGGCGGCTGGAGGGCGCGTTCACGTTGGTCGCGGTGCACGCCGACGAGCCCGACATGGTCGTGGGCGCGCGGCGGAACTCGCCGCTCGTGGTGGGCGTCGGAGAGGGCGAGGCGTTCCTGGCCTCGGACGTCGCCGCGTTCATCGCCCACACGCGCTCCGCGATCGAGCTGGGGCAGGACCAGGTGGTGGAGCTGCGCCGCGACGGCGTGACGGTGACGGGCTTCGACGGCCGCCCGGCCGACGTCCGCAGCTACCACGTGGACTGGGACGCCTCCGCCGCGGAAAAGGGCGGTTATGACTACTTCATGCTCAAGGAGATCGCCGAGCAGCCCAAGGCGGTCGCCGACACGCTGCTGGGCCGTATCGACCCCTCCGGTTCGCTGACGCTCGACGAGGTCCGCATCTCCCCGTCCGAGCTGCGGGAGATCGACAAGGTCGTCATCGTCGCGTGCGGTACGGCCTTCCACGCCGGCCTGATCGCCAAGTACGCCATCGAGCACTGGACGCGCATCCCGTGCGAGGTGGAGCTGGCGAGCGAGTTCCGCTACCGGGACCCGATCCTGGACGGTCGCTCCCTGGTCATCGCCATCTCCCAGTCCGGCGAGACCATGGACACCCTGATGGCCCTCAGGCACGCCCGCGAGCAGGGCTCCAAGGTGCTGGCGATCTGCAACACCAACGGCTCGACGATCCCGCGCGAGTCGGACGCGGTGCTGTACACGCACGCGGGCCCGGAGGTCGCCGTGGCCTCCACCAAGGCGTTCCTGACCCAGCTGGTGGCCTGCTACCTGGTCGCGCTGTACCTGGGCCAGGTGCGCGGCACCAAGTGGGGCGACGAGATCCAGGCGGTCATCAAGGACCTGTCCCGGATCTCGGTGGAGGTCGAGCGGGTCCTGGAGACGATGGAGCCGGTGCGCGAGCTGGCCCGGAGCCTGGCGTCGAAGAACACGGTGCTGTTCCTCGGCCGGCACGTGGGCTACCCGGTCGCCCTCGAAGGCGCCCTGAAGCTCAAGGAACTCGCCTACATGCACGCCGAGGGCTTCGCGGCCGGCGAGCTGAAGCACGGCCCGATCGCGCTGATCGAGGAGGACGTGCCGGTCGTGGTCGTCGTCCCCTCCCCGCGCGGCCGCTCGGTCCTGCACGACAAGATCGTCTCCAACATCCAGGAGATCCGGGCCCGCGGGGCGCGCACGATCGTGATCGCGGAGGAGGGCGACGAGGCGGTGGTCCCCTTCGCCGACCACCTGATCCGGATCCCGGCCACCCCGACCCTGCTGCAGCCGCTGGTGGCGACGGTGCCGCTGCAGGTCTTCGCGTGCGAGTTGGCCACCGCCAGGGGGAACGAGGTGGATCAGCCGCGGAACCTGGCCAAGTCGGTGACGGTGGAGTAGCCGCTCGGCCCGCCGGTGCCGGTTGTCAGTGGACCGAGAAGCCGCCGTCCACGAAGATCGACTGGCCGGTGACGTAGGCGGAGGCGCGGCCGGCGAGGAAGACGGCCGCGCCCTCGAAGTCCTCGGCGAGGCCGTTGCGGCCGGTCATCGTGCGGGCGGCCAGGGCGGTCACCTTCTCCGGGTCGGACGACAGCCGCCGGTTGAGCGGCGTCATCACGAAGCCCGGCACCAGGGTGTTGACGGTGACGCCGTACGGCGACCAGGCCTCGGCCTGCGAGCGGGCCAGCGACTCCAGTGCGCCCTTGGAGACGCCGTAGGCCCCGCTCTGCACGAACGCGCGGTGGGCCTGCTGGGAGGTGATGTGGATGATCCGGCCGAAGCCGCGCTCGGCCATGCCGGGCCCGAACCGCTGTCCCAGCAGGAAGGGGGCGTGAAGGTTCACGGCCAGGGTGGCGTCCCAGACGTCCTCGCCCAGCTCGCCCATCGGCGGCCGCAGGTTGATCCCGGCGGAGTTGACGAGGATGTCCGGCTCACCGAAGACACCGGCCGCCTCCTCGGCCGCCGTGCGCACGCCGTCGCGCGTGCCCAGATCGGCCGCGACCCAGCCGGCCCGGCCGCCCTCGGCCGCCAACTCGCCGACGGTGTCCTCCAGTTGGTCCTTCCCGCGGGCCACGACCACCACGCTCGCGCCGGCCCGCGCCAGCGCTCCGGCGATGGCCCGGCCGATGCCGGAACTGCCTCCGGTCACCACGGCGACACGGCCGTCCAGCGAGAAGAGTTCGGAGAGATAGGCCTGGGACGTCATGGGCGGAGCCTAGACGGCACGCGCCCGGCCCGGCAGCCGGGTTTCGGCAGGTGGGCGGGTGCCGCCGGGCCTGCGACCGTAGGCTGCCCGGCATGAGCATCATCGGAGTCGGGATCGACGTCGCCGAGATCGACCGGTTTCGCGCCTCGCTGGAACGGACGCCCGGGATGGCCGACCGGCTGTTCGTCGAGCGGGAGCTGTGGCTGCCCAGCGGGGAACGGCGCGGGATCGCCTCGCTCGCGGCCCGGTTCGCCGCCAAGGAGGCGCTGGCGAAGGCGCTGGGGGCACCCCCCGGGCTGCACTGGACCGATGCCGAGGTGTACGTCGTGGACAACGGGCAGCCCCGGCTGCGGGTGACGGGCACCGTGGCCGCGCGGGCCGCCGAGCTGGGCGTGCGGTCCTGGCATGTGTCGCTCAGTCATGACGCGGGCGTGGCCTCGGCCGTGGTGGTCGCCGAGGGTTAGACCGGCCCTGTCGTCAACCTCCCGTCGTCCGCCCGGAGGGCGGGCCTCGTGCCCCGGGTGTGGGTCACGGCCGTTGCGGGGCAGACTCGGTGCCATGCGGAGTGCGTACAGCGTGGAGACGGTAAGGGCGGCCGAACGGGCGCTGATGGCGCGGCTGCCGGAGGGTGCGCTGATGCAGCGGGCCGCCGCGGGACTGGCCGCGGCCTGCGCCGAGTTGCTCGGACGGGTGTACGGCAGCCGGGTGGTGCTGCTCGTCGGCAGCGGCGACAACGGCGGGGACGCGCTGTACGCGGGGGCGCGGCTGGCCCGGCGCGGCGCCGGGGTCACCGCCGTACTCCTCGCGCCCGAACGGGCGCACGCGGGCGGGCTGGCCGCGCTGCGGCGGGCCGGAGGCGCGGTCGCCGCGGCCGAGTCCGCCGAGGGACTGATCGAGCGGGCCGACCTCGTGGTGGACGGGATCGTCGGGATCGGCGGCAAGGGCGGGCTGCGGCCCGAGGCCGAGGCCCTGGCCGGGGTCGCCGGGCGGTCACCGGCCGCCGTGGTGGCCGTGGACCTGCCGAGCGGGGTCGAGGCGGACACCGGGGAGGTGCGGGGGGCCGCGGTCCGGGCCGATCTGACGGTGACCTTCGGGACGTACAAGCCGGGGCTGCTGATCGATCCGGCGCGGGAGTACGCCGGGGTCGTACGGCTCGTCGGCATCGGTCTCGAGCTGCCCCCCGAGCCCGAGCTGCAGGCCCTGCAACACGCCGACGTGGCACGGCTGTTGCCGGTGCCCGCCGGGGAGAGCGACAAGTACCGGCGCGGGGTCGTCGGCATCGCCGCCGGGTCCGCCCGCTATCCCGGCGCCGCCGTGCTCGCCGTCTCCGGGGCGCTGCGCGGCGGGGCGGGAGCCGTACGGTACGTCGGGCCCGCGCAGGAGGCGGTCATCGCCCGCTTCCCGGAGACGCTGGTGTCCGACCGGGGACCGGCGAAGGCGGGGCGGGTACAGGCCTGGGTGGTCGGGCCGGGCGCCGGGGACGACGCCGCGACCGTGGCCGAGGTGCTCGCGGCGAACGTGCCGGTGCTGCTCGACGCGGACGGACTGCGGCTGGCCGAGCGGGACGCGGTGCGGGGGCGTACGGCACCGACGCTGATGACACCGCACGCCGGCGAGGCGGCCGCACTGCTCGGCGTGCGGCGCGAGGAGGTCGAGGGGGCCCGGCTGGCCGCGGTGCGGGAGCTGGCGGCGGCGTACCGGGCGACGGTGCTGTTGAAGGGGTCCACGACCCTGGTCGCCGACGCCGGGGGCGGGGCCGTGCGAGTGAACGCCACGGGGACCTCCTGGCTGGCCACGGCGGGGAGCGGTGACGTGCTCTCGGGGCTCGGCGGGTCGCTGCTGGCGGCGGGCCTCCCGGCGCTGGACGCGGGCAGCGCGGCCGCGTATCTCCACGGCCTCGCCGGCCGCTTCGCGGCGAACGGGGCACCGGTGGGGGCGCATGACGTGGCTGAACGCATCCCGGAGGCATGGCGGGACGTACGCGCGCTGTAGCCGACGGGCGAAGCCCGAGGTGCCCCCGGTGCTGTGGCCGGGCGCGGCCGGCCGCAACTCCCCCGGGGGCGCGGGGCTCTGTCGATATGCGGCTCCGCCGCGTGGGCGCGACCAGCCCCCGCGCACCCGCACTCCGACGACGGCGGGCGCCCCCCGCGGGCCATCCCCCGGGTGACCCCGGCGGCGCGGCACCGCTGATCCGGCGAAGCCGCACGCTTGGCTGATCTCATGATCAGCAGACGAATCGCCTCCCGAAGTGTCGCGGTGCTGCTGGCCACCGCGACGGCCCTCCCGGCGGCCGGCACCGCTGTGGCCTCCCCAGCGGTCAGCACCCCCGTGCCCTCGGCCCCCGCCGCCCTCGAGCTGGTCCCCGGTGTCGCCCCCGGGCCCGGTCAGCCCTGGCAGATCGACACGCCCGACCAGGCGTTGCCGCCGAAGGTGTACACGCCGACCAGGGCGGAGGACGCCGTCGAACCGAAGGACGCGGCGCCGGGGACGTACGACCTCATCGAGTACGTGCCGCTCGCCGACGCCGTCGGCAGGACGACGTGCAGCAAGCAGGCCGGGCCCTATCAGCGGCAGGTGGAGAGCTGGCTGAAGCTGAAGGTCGACGGGAAGCAGTCCGCCGCCGACTGCAAGGCCATCCGGGCGTTCCAGATCAAGAACAAGATCAAGCCCGCCATCGGGTTCGCCGGGCCCGTCACCTGGTCGACCATGATGCTCGCCTCGGCGAGGAAGAACCCGAACGCGGCCAAGAAGTGCCCGGTCCGGTCGTACAAGGTCGCCTGCGTCGATCTGGACCGTCAGCTCACCTGGGTGCAGCAGGGCTCCAAGGTGGTGTTCGGGCCGGTGCCCATGCGCAGCGGGCGCAAGGGGTATGTCACGCGCAAGGGCTGGCACACCGTCTACTGGCGGCACAAGAACCACGTGTCGACCCTCTACAACGAACCGATGCCGTACGCCCAGTTCTTCGACGGCGGCCAGGCCTTCCACGCCGTCTACGGCAGCATTTACACCACCGTCGGCTCCATGGGCTGCGTCAATCTGAAACTCTCCGACGCGCGCAAGCTGTGGGACGGGCTCAAGAAGGGCGACCACGTCTACGTGTGGGGGCGACGGCCGGGTACCTGAGCTTCCAGCAGACCGCGACCGGGGCCCTGACGGCCCTCCGCCCTCTGAGAGACTGGGGGCGCGATGAGTGAGACTGCGACTGTGCCGACCGCCCCCCTGCGCGCCCGCGCCGAGATCGATCTGGGCGCCCTGCGGGCCAATGTGCGTGCCCTGCGTGCCCGGACGCCGGGTGCGGCCCTGATGGCCGTGGTCAAGTCCGACGGCTACGGCCACGGGGCGCTGCCGTGCGCCCGCGAGGCCCTCGCGGCGGGCGCGACCTGGCTCGGCACGGCCACGCCCGAGGAGGCCCTCGCGCTGCGCGCGGCCGGGCTGCCCGGCCCGATCCTGTGCTGGCTGTGGGTGCCGGGCGGCCCCTGGCGGCAGGCGATCGAGGCCGGCATCGACGTGTCGCTGAGCGGCATGTGGGCGCTGCGGGAGGTCGTCGCGGCCGCCCGCGAGGCCGGGCGCGCCGCGCGCGTGCAGCTCAAGGCCGACACCGGCCTCGGCCGCAACGGCTGCCAGCCCGGCCCGGACTGGGCCGAGCTGGTCGCCGAGTCCCTGCGCGCCGAGGCCGAGGGGCTGGTCCAGGTCACCGGGCTGTGGTCGCACTTCGCCTGCGCCGACGAGCCCGGCCACCCCTCCATCGCCGCCCAGCTCGCCCGGTTCCGGGAGATGCTGGCGTACGCCGAGGAGCAGGGCGTGCGCCCCGAGGTGCGGCACATCGCCAACTCGCCCGCCACCCTCACCCTGCCCGAGACCCACTTCGACCTGGTCCGCGCGGGCATCGCCCTGTACGGCATCTCGCCCAGCCCGGAGCTGGGCACCCCGGCCGACTTCGGGCTGCGCCCGGTGATGACGCTCGCCGCCTCGCTGGCCCTGGTCAAGCGCGTACCCGGCGGGCACGGCATCAGCTACGGCCACCACTACGTCACGCCCGGCGAGACCACCCTCGGCCTGGTGCCCGTGGGCTACGCGGACGGCATTCCCCGGCACGCCTCCGGCACCGGACCGGTGCTGGTCGACGGCAAGTGGCGCACGGTCGCCGGCCGGGTGGCCATGGACCAGTTCGTGGTGGACCTCGGCGGTGACGAGCCCGAGGTGGGCAGCGAGGCCGTGCTGTTCGGGCCCGGCGACCGCGGTGAGCCCACCGCCGAGGACTGGGCGCAGGCCTGCGGCACGATCGCGTACGAGATCGTCACGCGGATCGGAACCCGGGTTCCGCGCGTCTATGTGAATGCGTCCCTGTAAGTGCGCCCGTGTCAACACGTCCGTGGCAACGCGTTCGTGTGACCGAGTTCATGTGAACGGGGAAGTACTCCGGTAACCCGTTCGAGAGGCGCGACCGGGATCACGTGTAACTCCGGTCATACCTGTTACAGCGGCAGCACAGGCACCATCGTCGCACCACCCAGCGAACTGCAGTACGGCGAAGAGGAGCGGTACGTGAGCGAGAGCAGTGCCGAGGTCGTGGCGGACGTCGTCGCCTCGGCGGCCGCCGCCTCCGCCGCGGGGGCGGCCGGAAGCTGGCGCAGGGCGACCGGCATCGCCGGCGCCGCGATAGGTGTGCTCGCCGCGGGCGCGGCGGCCGGTGTCGCCGTCGAGCGGATGACGGTGGGGCGCGGGATGCGCCGGAAGGCCCGGCTGGCGCTGGACTCCGCGGGCCCCTACGGCACCCTGCGCGGCACCCCGGGCAAGGCGATCGCCGACGACGGCACCGAGCTGTACTACGAGCTGGACGAGGTCGAGCCCGACCCGGGCCCCCATGTCTCCCCGCGCCGGCGCCGCCTGTTCGGCCGCAAGGCCCCCGCGCCCGTGACCGTGGTCTTCTGCCACGGCTACTGCCTCAGCCAGGACTCCTGGCACTTCCAGCGCGCGGCCCTGCGCGGGGTCGTGCGGACCGTGCACTGGGACCAGCGCAGCCACGGCCGCTCCGGGCGGGGCGCGGCCCAGACCCGGGACCGGGTGCCGGTCACCATCGACCAGCTTGGCCGCGATCTGAAGGCGGTCCTCGACGCCGCCGTACCGGAGGGCCCGATCGTGCTGGTCGGCCATTCGATGGGCGGGATGACGGTCATGGCGCTCGCCGCCCAGTTCCCCGAACTGATCCAGGAGAGGGTGGTCGCCACCGCCTTCGTCGGTACGTCGTCCGGGCGGCTGGGCGAGGTCAACTTCGGGCTGCCGCTCGCCGGTGTCAACGCGGTGCGCCGGATCCTCCCCGGAGTGCTGAAGGCCCTCGGGCAGCAGGCGGAGCTGGTGGAGAAGGGGCGCCGGGCCACCGCCGACCTGTTCGCAGGGATCATCAAGCGGTACTCGTTCGCGGGGCGGGACGTCGACCCGGCCGTCGAACGGTTCGCGGAGCGCATGATCGAGTCCACGCCGATCGACGTGGTCGCCGAGTTCTACCCGGCCTTCACCGACCACGACAAGACCGAGGCGCTCGCCTGCTTCCGGGACATGCCGGTGCTGGTGCTGGCCGGAGTCCGGGACCTGGTCACGCCCAGCGAGCACAGCGAGGCCATAGCCGACCTGCTGCCCGACGCCGAGCTGGTGCTCGTCCCGGACGCCGGGCACCTGGTGATGCTGGAACACCCGGAAGTGGTCACCGACCGCCTCGCCGACCTGCTCACCCGCGCGGGTGCCGTGCCCGCAGGGGCTACGGTTATGGGCTATGGAAGCACCAGCAGCACCGCAGGACCCCGCTGAGACCCGGCTGACGATCACCTCGCCCGAGCAGATGCGAGAACTGGGCCGCAGGCTGGCCAAGCTGCTGCGCGCGGGCGACCTGGTGATGCTCAGCGGTGAGCTCGGCGCCGGCAAGACCACGCTGACCCGCGGGCTCGGCGAGGGGCTCGGTGTGCGCGGCGCGGTCACCTCCCCGACCTTCGTGATCGCCCGGGTGCACCCCTCCCTGGGCGACGGTCCGCCGCTGGTCCACGTGGACGCCTACCGGCTCGGTGGCGGCCTGGACGAGATGGAGGACCTGGACCTCGACGTCAGCCTGTCCGATTCGGTGATCGTCGTGGAGTGGGGCGAGGGCAAGGTCGAGGAGCTGACGGAGGACCGGCTCCAGGTCCTCATCCACCGCGCGGTCGGAGACACCACCGACGAGGTACGGCACGTCACCCTGACGGGCCTGGGGGAGCGCTGGGCGGGCGTCGGCCTGGAGATGCTCACGGCCTGAGCACCGGGATTCCGACAAGCCGTCGGCAACATGTTGCGCCGGGAGTCCCGGGCGTGGTCACATGGTATCCAGCTCGTAGTTAGGCGTGCCTAACTACGCCCGCCCCCGCACTTCAGGAGGCGTCCATGACCGAGCCTCGCCCCATCGGGGTGTCCATGCGCGACCTGCTGGCGTCGTGTGAGGCGGCGAAAACGGTCTCTTGTCCACCCCGGGCCCCGGAAGCACGCCCCGAAGAGGCGCGGGGCCCTGCCGAACACGCGGCCACCGCCGCGGGGGCGCGACCTGTCACGACGGACCCGCAGCCGCCGGACGGCCTGTCGAGGCACGCGGCCTAGCGAATCACGACAACCTTCACCCCGATGGTCGCGAACATCCACATCGCCTCCCCGTCGGCCCGCGTCTCCCGAATCCCCCCGGTCCGCACGCTCGGCTCGGCGGCAGCCGCTCGCGGAGCGGTGGCCGCGCTGAATCCGATCACCAGCCCCTGCACGCTGGTGAACCGGACCACGTGCTCGACGGGGACGCCGTCCGTGCCGGTGGTCGCGCTCGACCTGGACGTGACCCAGTACGTGCCCGGCGGGGGGTCGACCGTGCCGGGGAGGACCTTGAAGCTGCGCTGCACCCGGTTCCCCTGGTCGACCAGCCAGACCCGGTCGTCGTCCACCGAGTACACGACCCGTTCACCCGTACCGGACCCGCGTGGCACCGAGGACGGGCTGTGCCGGCCGCCCGGGGTCCTGCCCGCGCTCGCCGACGCGTTCGGGCCGGGGCTGCCGCTCAGGTGTGCCGGTGCGGTCTCCCGGGCCTGGTAGCCGAGGAGGCCGACGGCTCCGAGGGCCGCCGCGGTGAGGCCGGCCACGATCAGCGAGCTGGTCCCCGCCATGTGCGCTCACCTCTTCCTCATGGTCCCGATGCGCTCATGTTCCTGATGCGATATGTCGTACTTCGTACAGACGGTAGCAGTCAGTGACCGTCCGCCCGGGACGGCCATGCACACGGCGCGGGCGCCGTAGGCTGTTCGCGTGCTCTTGCTCGCTCTGGATACCGCAACACCCGCTGTCACCGTCGCGCTGCACGACGGCACGGACGTCGTCGCCTCGTCGAGTCAGGTGGACGCGCGCCGGCACGGAGAGCTGCTGCTGCCGGCCGTGGACCGTGTGCTCGCCGAGGCCGGGCTCCGGCTGGACGCCGTCACCGGCATCGTCGTCGGCATCGGCCCGGGGCCGTACACCGGTCTGCGCGTCGGCCTCATGACCGCCGACACCTTCGGTCTGGCGCTCGGCGTCCCCGTCCACGGCGTGTGCACGCTGGACGGCCTCGCCTACGCCGCCGACATCGAGAAGGGCCCCTTCGTCGTGGCGACCGACGCCCGGCGCAAGGAGGTCTACTGGGCGAAGTACGCCGACTCCCGCACCCGGCTGACCGACCCGGCGGTGGACCGGCCGGCCGACATCGCCGAGCAGGTCGCGGGCCTCCCGGCGGTGGGCGCGGGGGCGCTGCTCTACCCGGACACGTTCCCGGGCGCCCACGAGCCCGAGCACGTCTCCGCCGCCGCCCTCGCCTCGTTCGCCGTCGAGAAGCTGGCCGCCGGCGAGGAGCTGCCGGCACCCCGGCCGCTGTATCTGCGCCGCCCGGACGCCCAGGTGCCCAAGAACTACAAGGTGGTCACCCCGAAGTGACCGTACGACTGCGCGAGATGCGCTGGTGGGACATCGACCCGGTCCTGGAGCTGGAGAAGGACCTGTTCCCCGAGGACGCCTGGTCCCGGGGCATGTTCTGGTCCGAACTGGCGCACTCCCGGGGCGCCGAGGCGACCCGGCGCTATCTCGTGGCCGAGACCGACGGCCGCATCGTCGGCTACGCCGGACTGGTCGCCGCCGGTGAGCAGGGCGACGTCCAGACCATCGCCGTGGCGCGCGAGCTCCAGGGCACCGGCCTGGGCGGACGGCTGCTGACCGAGCTGCTGCGCGCGGCGACCGCGTTCGAGTGCCACGAGGTGATGCTCGAGTGCCGGGTCGACAACGTCCGCGCCCAGAAGCTCTACGAGCGCTTCGGCTTCGAACCCATCGGCTTCAGACGCGGCTACTACCAGCCGGGCAACGTGGACGCCCTGGTGATGCGCCTGACCGACCCTTCAGCTTCAGCACAAGGAACCGATATCAATGGCTGACGAACCTCTCGTCCTCGGCATCGAGACCTCCTGTGACGAGACCGGCGTCGGCATCGTCCGCGGCACCACCCTGCTGGCGGACGCCGTCGCCTCCAGCGTGGACGAGCACGCCCGCTTCGGCGGTGTCGTACCGGAGGTGGCGTCCCGGGCGCATCTGGAGGCGATGGTCCCGACCATCGACCGGGCGCTGAAGCAGGCCGGCGTGAGTGCCAGGGACCTCGACGGCATCGCCGTCACCGCCGGTCCCGGTCTCGCGGGCGCCCTGCTCGTCGGCGTCTCGGCGGCCAAGGCGTACGCCTACGCCCTCGGCAAGCCCCTGTACGGCGTCAACCACCTCGCCTCGCACATCTGCGTCGACCAGCTGGAGCACGGCCCGCTGCCCGAGCCGACGATGGCCCTGCTGGTCTCCGGCGGCCACTCCTCGCTGCTGCTGTCCGGGGACATCACCTCGGACGTCCGCCCCATGGGCTCGACCATCGACGACGCGGCCGGCGAGGCCTTCGACAAGATCGCCCGCGTGCTGAACCTGGGCTTCCCGGGCGGCCCGGTCATCGACCGTTACGCGCGCGAGGGCGACCCGGAGGCAATCGCCTTCCCGCGCGGCCTGACCGGCCCCCGCGACCCGGCCTACGACTTCTCCTTCTCCGGGCTGAAGACGGCCGTGGCCCGCTGGATCGAGGCGAAGCGCGCGGCCGGCGAGGAGGTCCCGGTCCGTGACGTGGCCGCCTCCTTCCAGGAGGCCGTCGTGGACGTCCTGACCCGCAAGGCCGTCCGCGCCTGCAAGGACGAGGGCGTCGACCACCTGATGATCGGCGGAGGTGTCGCGGCCAACTCCCGGCTGCGCGCCCTCGCCCAGGAGCGCTGCGAGGCGGCCGGCATCCGGCTGCGGGTGCCGCGCCCCAAGCTGTGCACGGACAACGGCGCGATGGTGGCCGCGCTCGGCGCCGAGATGGTCGCCCGCAACCGGGCCGCCTCCGGCTGGGACCTGTCGGCCGACTCCTCCCTGCCGGTCACGGACCCGCACGTCCCGGGCGACCACGACCATGTGCACGAGATCAGCAAGGAGAACCTGTACTCGTGACCGTCGCCCTGATGTGGGAGGCCCGGGCGGCCGAGGGCCGGGGCGGGGAACTGCTGGCCTGGGTGCGGCAGCAGCCGCTGGCCCCGGAGCCGCTCCGCCGCGAGACCCTCCGCGCGCCGCAGGACCGGGTGCTGGTCATCACCTGGTGGGACGCGCCGTACGACGCCGTGGTCCCCGAACTGTCCGACCCCGGGCCCGAGTTGGTGACCCGGCCGGTGCACCGGTGGCGGTTCGAGTCGGTCGCGGACGACTGAGTTGCCAGGAGCCCCCCGACCTGGGCTATGATCATCACACAGCGAACGGCCGGAACCCGGACATCGGAAACCGTCCCGGACGCAGTGCGTTGGTGGTCCAAGGAAAGACGTCCCGCTTCCTGCGGGGAGATGCAGGTGCAAGGCCTGCCCGGCGCTCCACACGAACCCCGCCCCGCAACATCCGGGGCGGGGTTTCGCGTCACCGGCGCCCGGCCCGCTCGGGCCGGACCGCCTCGGCCTCGGGTCCCTTCGTTGCCGGGGCCGCGGCCCGCCGCTCCTTGACGTGGGCGTAGCCCATCAGCCCGAACAGCACCGCGAGCAGCACCGCCGAGGAACCGGCCGTACCCAGGTCCAGGCCGCCCTTGGCGACCGGCTTGGTCAGGAAGTCGCCGGCCGTGGCGCCCAGCGGGCGGGTCAGCACGAACGCGATCCAGAAGAGCAGGACGTTCGGCACCGCCGGGACCCTCATCAGGGCGACCAGGACGAGCAGTACGCCGGTCACCAGGGCCGCGCCGCCCAGATAGCCCAGACCCGAACTGTCGGACAGGAAGTCGCCCATCGAGGTGCCGAGGGTGTTGGAGACGAGGATCGCCGACCAGAACAGGGCCTCGCCCCGGAAGGTGACGATCTCGGTGATCTGGAAGGTCATCCCGCTCAGCTTCCAGCCGAGGAAGATCAGCAGCAGGATCGAGATCAGGATCGCGGCGCCCTCCGGATAGCCGAGGCCCAGCCCCTGCGGGCCCCAGCCGAGCTTCGTCGCGCCGTTCGAGAGGTACTGGGCGCTGGCGTCCCGGTTCATGAAGTCGGACATGGTGGTGCCGGCCATGGAGGTCGACAGGATCACCGTCCAGTAGAAGAACGGGTTGTAGCGCGCGGAGCGCAGCTGCACCACCAGCGTCACGACGAAGACCAGGAACAGGGCGATGGTGGTGAGGAAGTAGCCGAGCTTGAGCGTCTGGGAGAACAGGTCTCCCGCGGTCTCGCCCAGGGTCGTCGCCGCGATCTTCATGATCCAGAACGCGAGGGTGACCTCGGGCAGTTTCTTCATGACGGATTTCGTCGTCGTCAAAACCGCTCCTGCCGGGTGGGGGGTGATCATTTACGCCCGACCCTGCCAGGGGCGACCTGAAAGCAGCCTGAACGCCCGTGTCAGGGGTCTTGCGAAACTTGGTTCGATGTGGTTGGGCCGCAGCCCCATACGTTCCACCCGGCCCCTGGTGTTCAATCGGTTCCCTCGGACACCTCCACCTCGCACCGCAGCCGCCGCTCGGCCCCCACCGTCCGTACCGGCCCGGTCAGCCGGATCCGTGCCGTGTGCCGCGCGTCCGTGCTCGACGCGGCCAGCCGCAGCTCCAGCGCGCCCGGCTCCACCACCCGTGCCCCGGTGCGGTCCGTGAACGCGGACAGATCGGCGTGGAAGCGGAAGGTCAGCCGGCGGGATCCGCCCGGGGCCAGCGCCACCCGCTGGTACCCGATCAGCCGTACGTCGGGCCGGGTCACGCTCGCCACCGGGTCGTGCAGATACAGCTGGACGACCTCGGCCCCGGCGCGGTCGCCGGTGTTGCGGACGGTGAGGGAGAGGTCGTACGAGCCGTCGGTCGGCATCCCGGCCTCGGGGGCGTGGACGTCCTCCCAGCTGAACGTCGTGTACGAGCGGCCGTGGCCGAACGGGTACAGCGGGGTCGGGTCCAGGCTGCTGACCTCGCCGGCCAGGCCCAGCGGGGGCTGGAGGTAGGTCCAGGGCTGGCCGCCGGGCACGCGCGGCACGCTCACCGGGAGGCGCCCGGAGGGGTTCACCCGGCCGGACAGCACCCCGGCCACCGCCGGTCCCCCCTCCTCGCCGGGGAAGAAGGCCTGCACGACCGCGCCGAGCCGGCCGTGCCAGCGGCCCAGGGCGTACGGCCGCCCGGTGAGCAGGACCAGCACCACCGGGACCCCCGTCGCCACCAGCCGGTCCAGCAACTCCGCCTGGACACCGGGCAGTTGGAGATCGGTGACGTCGCAGCCCTCGCCGGAGGTGCCCCGGCCGAACAGGCCCGCCCGGTCGCCGAGCACCGCCACGCACACGTCCGCCTCCGCCGCCCGGGCCACCGCCTCCCCGAAGCCGCCGGTGTCCGGGTCCGAGACCCCGCAGCCCTCGGCGAACGTGACCTTGGCGTCCGGGAGTTCGGACCGCAGCGACTGGAGCACCGTGGGGATCTCGATGCCCAGCGGGACCTCGGGGTGGTGGGTGAGGACATGGGAGGGGAAGGAGTAGCAGCCGAGCAGGGCGAGCGCGTCCGCCGCGCGCGGGCCGACCACCGCGATCCGGGTGTCGGGGGCCAGCGGCAGCACTCCGCCGGGGTTGTCCAGCAGCACCACCGATTCCTCGGCCAGCCGCCGCGCCACGGCCCGGTTCTCCGCCGAGTCCAGGTCCACCGGGCCCGCCGGCTCCGGCCGCCAGTCCGCGTCCAGCAGGCCGAGCTCGCACTTCTGCAGCAGCACCCGCCGGGCCGCGCGGTCCACCAGCGACTCCGGGATGCGGCCCTCGGTGACGGCGGTGACGAGCGGGGAGCCGTAGCACCTCACGGTCGGCAGCTCCACGTCGATGCCCGCGGCCAGCGCCCGGTGCGCCGCCTCCGCCTCGTCCGCCGCGACGCGGTGCAGGGTCTGCAGGAACCCGATGCCGAAGTAGTCGGCGACCACCGTGCCGGTGAAGCCCCACTCCTCGCGCAGCAGTTCGGTCAGCAGCCGCGGGTCGGCGGAGGCGGGTACGCCGTCGGTCTCGGTGTAGGCCGCCATCACCGAGCGGGCCCCGCCCTCGCGCAGCGCCATCTCGAAGGGGGGAAGGGTGATGTCCGCGAACTCCCGCACGCCGGCCCGCACCGGCGCCAGGTTCCGGGCGCCCGCCGAGGACGCGTACCCGGCGAAGTGCTTGAGCGTGGCGACGACCCCGGCCGACTCCAGGCCGCGTACGTAGGCGGTGCCGATGGTGCCGACCAGGTACGGGTCCTCGCCGATCGTCTCCTCGACCCGTCCCCAGCGCGGGTCGCGGACCACGTCCAGGACGGGGGCGAGGCCCTGGTGGACGCCGGACGCGCGCAGGTCGTGGCCGATGCGCCGGGCCATCTCCGTGACCAGCGCCGGGTCGAAGGCCGCGCCCCAGGCGAGCGGCACCGGGTACGCGGTCGCCCGCCAGGCCGTGAAGCCGGCCAGGCACTCCTCGTGGGCGACGGCCGGGATGCCGAAGCGGCCGGCGGCGGCGATCCGGCGCTGGGCCCGGGCGAGGGCCTGCGCTGCGAGATCCGGTTCCACGGGGGCGGTGCCGAAGGAGCGGGTCAGCTGGCCGAGGCCGTGGGTGATCAGCTCGTCCCAGTCGGCGTCGGGGGTCATCTCGCGCTGCAGGGGGGCGACGCCGTCTCCGTCCGTGGCGGCGCCCACCCACACGCCGTACAGCTGGGCGGCCTTCTCCTGCAGGGTCATCCGGGCGAGCAGGTCGGTCACGCGGGCGTCGGCGGACAGGGCGGGGTCGCGCCAAGGAGCGGTGGTCATGGAACTCCCGTCACTCTGACTGTCGCTCACGAAGGGATGCTGCGGTGCTACGAATGTTTCGAAGAAGATACCGAATGTTCCGGGAACCTATGGCGCGCGCACGCCTTCGTCAAGTGGGCAGGCGGGGATACGATCGCGGGCATGAAGCCTTCGAAGCCCGCAGGAACGGCCGGAGAGACGCAGACGGCGACCCTCGCCGAAATCGCCCGTGAGGCCGGGGTGTCGGCTCCGACTGTTTCGAAGGTGCTCAACGGCCGTGCCGATGTCGCCCCCGCGACCCGCACCCGGGTCGAGGAACTGCTGCGCACCCATGGCTACCGGCGCCGCCGCGCCGAGGCGTCCCGGTCGCCGCTGATCGACCTGGTCTTCCACGAGCTGGAGAGCGCCTGGGCGCTGGAGGTCATCCGGGGCGTGGAGAACGTGGCCCGGGATGCCGGACTGAGCGTCGTGCTGTCCGAGTCGGCCGGGCGGCTCACCCCGGGCCGGACCTGGGCCGACCAGGTGGCCGCGCGCCGCCCGCACGGCGTCGTGCTGGTGCTGTCCGGGCTCGACGAGTCCCAGCGGGCGCTGCTGACCAGCCGCTCCATCCCGTTCGTGGTGATGGACCCGGCCGGCGACCCGGGCCCGGACGTGCCGTCCATCGGCGCCACCAACTGGCAGGGCGGACTCGCCGCCACCCGCCATCTGGTCGAGCTCGGCCACACCAGGATCGGCGCGATCAGCGGACCGTCCCGGATGATGTGCAGCCGCGCCCGCGTCGACGGCTACCGTGCCGCCCTGGAGACGGCCGGCCTGCCCGTCGACCCCTCGCTGATCGTGGCCGGCGACTTCCACCACGACTCCGGCTACCGCCTGGGCCTGGAGCTGCTGCGCCGCCCCGACCGGCCGACGGCCGTCTTCGCGGGCAACGACCTGCAGGCGCTCGGCCTGTACGAGGCCGCCCGTGAGCTGGGGCTGCGCATCCCGGAGGACCTGAGCGTGGTCGGCTTCGACGATCTGCCGGTGGCCCGCTGGGTCGGCCCGCCGCTGACGACCGTACGGCAGCCGCTGACCGAGATGGCCGAGGCCGCCGCCCGGCTGGTGCTGGAGCTGGGGCGCGAGCGGCAGGAGCGGGCGGCGACCCGGGTGGAGCTGGCGACCAGCCTCGTCGTCCGCAGCAGTAGCGCGGCGCCCGCTGCCGGGTGACGGCGTTGGCCTGAAGTTGACGTATTGACGGGTGAGGTGGGCGCCCCCACACTCCTCCGAAGTCAATCGGTTGATCCACCGAAACTTTCGGAGGCGCCCCGCCATGAGAACGCTGAGACTCGGCTTGTCCCTCGCGTTCGCCGGGGCCCAGTTCAGCTCGCTCACCCCCGGCAACGCCATGAAGTGGGGGACCGTCTCGCCGCCTGGGACGTGGTCAACGAACCCTTCAACGACGACGGCAGCTACCGCTCCACGATCTGGTACAACGGCCTCGGCTCCGGCTACATCGCCGGCGCCCCGACCTGGGCGCACGCCGCCGACCCGGACGCCAGGCTGTACATCGACGACTACAACGTCGAGGGCGTGAACGCGAAGTCCACCGCCCTGTACAACCTGGTCAGGTCCCTGAAGGCGCGGGGCGTTCCCATCGACGGCGTCGGCCTGCAGGCCCATCTGGTCCTCGGCCACCGAGCTGGACGTACGCATGCGACTGCCCGCGGACAGCGCGAAACTCGCCCAGCAGAAGGCCGACTTCAACGCGGTCGTGGCCGCCTGCCCCGCCGTCACCCGCTGTGTGAACGTCACCCCGTACGACGAGAACTACCAGCCGAAACCGGCGTGCTACGGCATTGCACAGGCCCTGGGCGGGACCCGGCCGGTTTCAACGCGTCGCGGAGCGGCGGCAGTCCGGTACCGACCGTGACGCCGGGACGAGGCGCGGCAGGAGAAATTCCGAAGAAAACCGATTCTCGCGGCTTGCGCTAACAGTCCCCTAATAATTCGGACTTACGTTCCTGCCGTGACGCGACACACGAAGTACCAAGAGGAGCACGGCGAAGCAGGCAGACGGGTGGGCCGGCGGTCGGGAGCGCTGAAGATCGTCGGCCTCACCCTGGCGGGCGCCCTGGTGCTGGGCACGGCCGCGGTGGGCTGGGCGTACTGGCACCTCGACCACAACATCAAAAGCGTCGACATCAACAGCGCACTGGGAGACGACCGCCCGGCCAGGGCGGTGGTCACCCCCTCGGCCGCCGCCTCCCCGCTGCCGACCGGCTCCCTGAACATCCTGGTCCTCGGCTCGGACTCGCGCAGCGGCAAGGCCAACCAGGAGCTCGGCGGCGGCGACAGCTCCGGCGCCCGCTCGGACACGGCGATGGTCGTGCACCTCGACGCGGGCCGTACGAAGGCCACCGTCGTCAGCGTCCCGCGCGACACCCTCGTCACCCGCCCGTCCTGCCCGCTCGCCTCCGGCGGCTCGACGGCCGTGGCCTACGGCGCGATGGTCAACAGCGCCTACGCGGTGGGCGGGCCGGTGTGCGCGGTGAAGACCGTCGAGTCGATCACGGACATCCGCATGGACCACTACGTCGAGATCGACTTCTCCGGCTTCGCCAGGCTGGTCGACGCGCTCGGCGGGGTCGACGTGACCACCACGCAGAACATCGACGACGACCAGAGCCATCTGCACCTGAAGGCCGGCTCCCACCACCTCGACGGCAAGCAGGCCCTCGCGCTCGCCCGCACCCGGCACGGCATAGGCGACGGCAGCGACCTCGGCCGCATAGGGCTGCAGCAGATGCTGGTCAAGGCCCTGCTGGAGCAGATGGCCGCCACGAACCTGCTCACCGACCCGGCCAGGCTGTACCGGGTCGCCGACGCGGTCACCGCGAGCCTCACCACCGACACCGGCCTGGACTCCCTGAGCGAGCTGATGCGGCTCGGCCAGAGCCTGAGGGGCCTGACCGCCGACCGGGTCAGAACGGTGATGATGCCGGTCGTCACCGCCCCCTCCGACCCCAACCGGGTGATCGCGAAGGAGCCGGCGGCGCGCGAGCTGTGGGCGTCCCTGCGCTGAGAGAGACCGCGGAAAAACTGAAGAAAAAACTTCGGTGGGCGTGTCGATCCCGGTGTCTCGCGTTCGACGCATGGGTGAGTGGCGGGGACAGGCCCCGCCGCCCCGACCGAAGGAGCCACCATGCCCCGCTATCTCTCGCTGGTACGCGTCGACGAGTCCACCGCGCCGCCCGAGGGCCCCAGCCCCGAGCTGATGCAGCGGATGGGCGAGCTGATCGAGGAGATCACCAAGGCCGGCGTCATGCTCGACACCGCCGGACTCACCCCGCACAGCCAGGGCAAGCGGGTCCGCTGGGAGGGCGGCAGGCTCGCCGTCACGGACGGGCCGTTCACCGAGTCCAAGGAGGTCGTCGGCGGCTATGCGCTCATGCAGTGCAAGGACATGGACGAGGCGATCGAGTGGACCAAGCGGTTCCTGCAGACCCACGAGGAGTACTGGACCGTGACCTGTGAGGTCCGGGAGATCGCCGAGGGCTGAGCCGTCCCTGGCCTCGGGCCGCCCGGGGGTGTTGCATGGTGGGCTGTGGAACCACAGCCCACCCCAGCACGCCCCGCTCCCACCGCCGCCCACACCATCGAGACCGTCTTCCGTCTGGAGTCGCCCCGGGTCATCGCCGGCGTCGCCCGGATCGTCCGGGACGTCGGCATCGCCGAGGAACTGGCGCAGGACGCGCTGGTCGCCGCCCTGGAGCAGTGGCCCCGCGACGGCGTGCCCGGCAACCCCGGCGCCTGGCTCATGGCCACCGCCCGGCACCGCGCCGTCGATCTCGTCCGGCGCCGCGAGACCTACGCCCGCAAGCTCGCCGAGATCGGCCGCGACCTGCAGACGGCGCCGCCCGCGTACGACGCGCCCGCCGACCCGGACGACATCGACGACGACCTGCTCCGGCTCGTCTTCACCGCCTGCCACCCGGTGCTGTCGCCCGAGGCCCGCACCGCGCTCACCCTGCGCCTGCTCGGCGGCCTGAGCACGGCCGAGATCGCCCGCGCCTACCTCGTCCCGGAGCCGACGATCGCCCAGCGCATCGTCCGCGCCAAACGCACCCTGGCGAAGCAGAACGTCGCCTTCGAGGTGCCCTACGGCCCCGACCGCGAGGCCCGCCTCGGCTCCGTCCTGGACGTCATCTACCTGATCTTCAACGAGGGGTACGCGGCCACCACCGGCGACGACCTGCTCCGCCCCGGCCTGTGCGAGGACGCGCTGCGGCTGGCCCGCGTGCTGTCCGCGCTGATGCCCAAGGAGCCGGAGGTGCACGGCCTGACCGCACTCCTGGAGTTCCAGGCGTCGCGCACCGCCGCCCGCACCGGCCCCGACGGCACCCCCGTCCTCCTGAAGGACCAGAACCGCCGCCGCTGGAACCGCATGCTCATCGCGCGTGGCATCCGCGCCCTCGACCGGGCCGGTGCCACGGCGAGCGGGGCCCCCGGCCCGTACGCCCTCCAGGCGGCCATCGCCGCGTGCCACGCACACGCGTACACCTACGAGGAGACCGACTGGCGCACCATCGCCACCCTCTACGGCCTGCTGGCGGCCCGCGCCCCGTCCCCGGTGGTCGAGCTGAACCGCGCGGTCGCCGTGTCGATGGCCGACGGCCCGGCCGAGGGGCTGAGGCTGGTGGACGCCCTGACCGCCGAACCCGCCCTGCGCGACTACCACCTGCTGCCCAGCGTCCGCGGCGACCTGCTGGCCCGCCTCGGCCGTACGGCTGAGGCCCGCGCGGAGTTCGAGCGGGCAGCGGGCCTGGCCCGCAACGACCGCGAGCGGCAGTTGTTGATCGCGAAACTGCATTCCCTTACCGGTCACTGACGGTCTACATTTGCGCGGCCGCCACGCAACCGGCGTGACACCTTCCGCCGGTGGGGCGGCACCATCCGTTACCTGTGGGGGGTACACCCTTTGTCGTATCTCAGATCCTCCGCGCGCCGAAGACTCGTCGCGCTCTCCGTCGCCACGGCCCTGACCGCCGGCACCGGCGCCGTGCTGGCCCCGGGCGCCTCGGCCGGCACCTCCGGCTGGACCGCCACCGCCGGCATCCTGACCGGCGACCTGGACGGCGCCGTCTCGCAGCTGTACGAGGACGGCACCGCGCCCGTGGTCCGGGTGAAGAACGCCATGAAGCCCGCCTGGTCGCCCGACGGCAGCCGCATGGCCTACGTCAACCAGTCGACCGGCCGCGTCAACGTGGTCGGGCACGACTTCACCGGGCCGGTGGAGCTGCCGGTCAACACCACCAGTTCGATCCTCGCCGACGACCCGACCTTCTGGTGGGGCGGCAGCCGGGTCGTCTTCACGCTCGGCGGGCGGCTGCGCGTCGCCCCGTCCGACGGCAGCCGCACCCAGCAGCACCTGTTCGCCACGGCTCAGGAGGGCTGCGACAGCCAGCCCAGCGGCGCCGTCGACGGCAGGCTGGCGTTCATCCGCTCGGGCACCACGTGCAGCGGCGACACCCGCTACGGCGCCGTGTGGCTGTACGACGGCGCGGCCGGCACGTTCAAGCAGCTGGTCACCGGGAAGGCGAACGCCCCGGCCATCTCCCCGGACGGCACCAAGGTCGCCTACACCGTCGGCTCCAAGCTGTACACGGTGAACGTGGCCGACGGCGCGGTCACTTCGCTGCTGCCCGACGAGACCGGCGCCATCAGCAAGCCCGCCTGGTCGCCCGACGGCACCCGGCTGGCGTACCAGCTGACGACGGCCTCCGGTGACCAGCAGGACCAGGTCCTCGACCTGGCCGCGAACACCACCGAGGTCCTCTACGACTCGCCGGCCACCACCAAGGGGGACCTCGCCTGGCAGCCGCTGCGCAAGAACGCCGTCGGCCGGGTCTGGGGCGCCGACGCCCAGGGCACCGGCATCGCCGGGTCCCGCTGGACCTGGAACACCCTCGGCAAGAGCGAGCCGGGCCTGATGAACGCCTCCTCCGCCGTCCTGGTCTCCAAGGACAGCCAGGCGTACGCGCTGACCGCGCCCGCCCTCGCGGGCAAGAAGCACGGCCCGGTCCTGATGACCTCCGCCGGCGCGCTGGACTCGTCGGTGCAGACCGAGCTCAAGCGGATCCTCAAGCCGGGCGCGAGCGTCTACCTGATCGGCGGCACGTCGATCCTGAGCAGCACCGTCGCCTCCAAGGTCAGCTCGCTCGGCTTCACCCCGAAGCGGCTGGCGGGCACCTCCCGCTACTCGACCTCGGTCGCGGTGGCCAAGTCGGTCACCAGCGCCCCGGACTACGTCTTCATCGCCACCGGCACCGACTACCACTCGGCGCTCGCCGCCGCGTCGGCCGCCGGCGCGGACGGCACGAGCAGCAAGGCGGTCGTCGTGCTCAACGACGACAACTCGCTGACCGCGTCCGTGAAGTCGTACCTCAACGGCCTGGACCCGCGGCACACCTACATGATCCCGGTCGGCGCCTCGGCGAAGTACGCGCTCACGCACACCTCGTTCTCCAACTGGCCGTCGACGTACACCTACTACCCGATCACGGCGAGCACCCACGAGGGCACCGCCGCCGCGCTCGCCCGGTTCTGGTGGTCCGGCCCCAGCAACGCGGCCCTCGTCTCCACCGGCAGCTGGCGCGATGGCACGACGGCCGCCTCGGCGATGAACGTCTTCGGCCCGCTGCTGTGGACGTCCGTCGACCCGCTGTCCGCCGACACCAAGTCCTACCTGGTCAAGGGCGCCGCGAACATCAACGGCCTGGCGGCCTTCGGCGGCACCGGCTCGGTGTCGACGGCGGCGCTGAACTCCGCGGGCACCGCGATCAGCGCGAGCAGCAGCCAGTGGACGTACACGCCGTACTACAACGGCCTGGAGCCGCCGACGAGTTCGCCGGCCGCCCCGCAGCGGGCGGCCACGGTCGCGCCGGACCTCGGAGCGCTGCGCACTACGGCAGCGCAGTAGCCGCGGGCGGTGTCGCGGGGGCCCCGATCAGCATGGTCGGTGCCCCCGCGACCCGGGTGAGGAAGACGGTCGCCGCGTTCGGACCGTGCGGCTTGACCTTCCTGCGCAGTTCCTCCGGCTCGACGGCCGAGCCGCGCTTCTTCACGGTCAGCGTGCCGACCTCGCGCTCCCGCAGCAGGGCCTTCAACTTCTTGACGTTGAACGGGAGTTGGTCGGTGATCTCATAGGCGGAGGCGTACGCCGTGGGGCGCGGTTCGTCGGCGGTCACGTAGGCGATGGTGGGGTCGATCAGGCCGCCGCCCAGGTGCTCGGCCACCTCGGCGACCAGATGGGCGCGGATGACGGCGCCGTCGGGCTCGTACAGATAGCGGCCCACCGGCCGGACCTCCGGGTCGGGCAGCCCTCTGCCGAGCAGCGTGCGCGGGCCGGGCAGCAGGGTGGCGCGCACCGCGCCCGGCTCGGTGCCGAACCAGAGCACCGCCTCCTTGACGTCCCCGCCGTCCGAGATCCACTCGGCCTCGGCGTCGGCGGGAACGACCTCGTGCGGGATGCCGGGCGCCACCTTCAGCGCCGCTCGGGGTGCCCTGCGGGCGGCCTCGACCGCCCAGGAGAGGGGCGGGGAGTAGGCCTCGGGGTCGAAGATCCGCCCGCCCGTCGCCCGGCCACCGCCCCCCACCGGCGCTCCCCCGGTGCCGAAAGCCTGGGCGGACCCCCGTCGCGCGGCCCCTCCTGATCGCCCACCCCGCCGGGCGGGGTCGACGAACACGGCGTCGTAGCCGCCCTTGTCGACCTCCGTGACATCCGCCTCGCGCACCTCGATCAGCTCGCCCAGCCCCAGCGCCTCGGCGTTCGCCCGTGCCACGGAGGCGGTCGCCGGATCCCGGTCCACGGCCAGCACCCGGATCCCCGCCCGGGCGAACGCGATCGCGTCCCCGCCGATCCCGCAGCACAGGTCGGCGACCGAGGTCACCCCGAGGTTCCTGAACCGCTCGGCCCGGTAGGTGGCGACGCTCGTCCGCGTCGACTGCTCGACCCCGTTCGGCGTGAAGAACATCCGCCCCGCGTCCGCCGCCCCGAACTTCGCCGCAGCCCGCTGCCGCAGCCGGGCCTGGCCGAGCGCGGCCGACACCAGCTCGGCGGGGTGCTCGCGGCGCAGCCGGGTGGCGACGGAGAGTTCGTCGGCCGGGTGGGTGTCGCGGACCTCGTCGAGGAGGGCACGGCCTTCGGGGGTGAGGAGGAGAGCGAGGTCGTTCACCGGGTCATTGTGGGCCAGTCGGTGGATCGTGCGCCTCCCGGCGGCGGTGTCGGCCCGGGCTGGGGGTTCCGGGCTGGGAGGATCCGACACCATGCGAGCAGTCGTACAAAATGATAAAAACCGGGCTGGTCGTGGGCGTCGGGTCCTCGACTGTGGAGTCGCCGCGCTGGCCTGTTCCGCCCTTTTGTCCAGTTGTGCCGGCTCGTCCGACGCGGCCCGCCCCGCCGCGCCCGGTCACGGCGGCCCGGTGCGCGTCCTGAGTCCCCAGGACCGCCAGGCCGCCGAACACGCCCGCCTCGTCGCCGCGGCCAGACGCTGGGGCCTGGCCGGGGTCCCGCTGACGCCGCCCCCGCCGCCCCGGGAGAAACCGGAGATCACCGCCCGGGCCGGCTTCGAGGTGACCCACCAGGAGGACTGGGACCTGCCGCCCGTCTTCACCACGATCCCCACCAAGCAGAAGATCGTCTTCCTCACCATCGACGACGGCTCGGAGAAGGACCCGAAGTTCCTCCGGATGATGCAGGACCTGAAGGTCCCGTACACCGCCTTCCTCAGCAACTACCTGGTCAAGGACGACTACGGCTACTTCCGGAAGATGCAGTCCTACGGCCACACCCTCAACAACCACACCCTGCACCACCCCTACCTGCCGGGTCTGTCCTACGAGGAGCAGAAGGACGAGATCTGCGGGATGCAGGACGTCATGAAGAAGCAGTTCGGCAGGCGCCCGACGGTCTTCCGGCCGCCGTACGGCAACTACAACCAGGACACCCTGCGCGCCGCCAAGGCCTGCGGCATCAGATACGCGCCGATCTGGAACGAGGAGGTCTACGTCGACCACTGGGAGTACCGCGAGGACGACCAGAAGATGCGCCGCGGCGACATCGTCCTCACCCACTTCCGCGGCCGCTCCGACTGGAACGGCACGATGGTCGACGACATGCGCCGCTTCCTGGACAAGGTCACGCGCGAGGGCTACGCCGTGGCCCGCCTGGAGGACTACCTGTGAGGCCGGGGCGGGGGTACCGGGGAGCGGGCTCCGGACGACGTCACCCGGGCCGGTGCCTCGCCGCGCTCCTGGCCTCGGCCCTCCTCCTCGCCGGCTGCGCCCAGTCCGTCGACCCCATCGAACGCCTCGGCAAGAAGGCCGCCGAGGGAGTGCACCCGCACGGACCCGCCCCCGACCAGACCTACCGCCGCTGGGGCCTGACCGAGCCCCTCGCCCGCCCGCCGCAGCCCGCCGCCCGTGCCCTGGCCCTGACCCCGGGCGCCGGCGGCCGCACCCTGCCCCGCGTCCTGGACCACGTCCCCACCCGCGACCCGGTCGTCTTCCTCACCTACGACGACGGCGCCGAACACGACCCCCGCTTCGTCGACATGGTCCGCGAACTCCGGCTGCCGGTCAGCATGTTCCTCACCGACAGCGTCGCCGGCCCCGCCTACGGCCACTTCGCCCGCCTGCACCGGCTGGGCGCCGGCATCCAGAACCACACCCTCGACCACCGCGTGCTCGCCGGACTGCCGTACGCCGGGCAGCGCGCCGAGATCTGCGGCCAGCAGGACCGGCTCGGGTCCCGCCTCGGCCTGCGCCCCCGCCTCTTCCGCCCGCCGTACGGCTCGTACGACACCACCACCCTGCGCGCGGCCGCCGACTGCGGCATCTCCACGGTCGTCCTCTGGCGCGCCGCGATGACCCCGACCGACCTCGTCTACGCGCACGGCGAACACCACCTGCGCCCCGGCGACATCATCCTGGTCGGCCCGGACGAGACGACGGGCCCGAACCTCAGGGAACGCACGGCCAGGGTCCTGCGGAGGGTGCAGCAGCGAGGGCTGACGGCAGGGCGGCTGGAGGACTACCTGTAGAGCGTTCATCCAGCGCCGGTCGGCTTGATCAGCCCGTCCGGCGTGTGAGGACGAGGCCGTCCAGGCCGGAGCGGGGGTCCGGGGGGCGGCAGCCCCCTGGGACGGCGGGGCAGCACCGGCCCACCAGGCACCCGGCGCGGACGGGATTCTGCCGACGCGCCGCACGGCATTGGCACTCCGCTTGACCGAGTGCTAATCGCGGTCATAGTCTCGGCTCTGGCACTCCCCCCTGGAGAGTGCCAACAAAGCGACGGGCAGGTCCGGCACCCGCGACGACGGATCGACCTGGTCGCCACCTCAGACAGTTAACCCCGTGAGATCTCCGAAGGGGGAGGTCGGATCGTGACGACCGCCAGCTCCAAGGTTGCCATCAAGCCGCTCGAGGACCGCATCGTGGTCCAGCCGCTGGACGCCGAGCAGACCACGGCCTCTGGCCTGGTCATCCCGGACACCGCGAAGGAGAAGCCCCAGGAGGGCGCCGTCCTCGCCGTGGGCCCGGGTCGCTTCGAGAACGGCGAGCGCCTTCCGCTCGACGTCAAGGTCGGCGACGTCGTCCTCTACAGCAAGTACGGCGGCACCGAGGTGAAGTACAACGGCGAGGAGTACCTCGTCCTCTCGGCTCGCGACGTCCTCGCGATCATCGAGAAGTAGACCCACCTCGAAGTTCCTTCAGCTGCGCCCCTGGCCCCCGCGACCGATAAGAAGCCGGGCGTCCGGGGCGCAGTTGTCTTACCACCCAATAGATTTCCGAGAGGGCTCCCGCTGTCATGGCGAAGATCCTGAAGTTCGACGAGGACGCCCGTCGCGCCCTCGAGCGCGGCGTCAACAAGCTGGCCGACACGGTGAAGGTGACGATCGGCCCCAAGGGCCGCAACGTCGTCATCGACAAGAAGTTCGGCGCCCCCACCATCACCAACGACGGTGTCACGATCGCCCGCGAGGTCGAGATCGAGGACCCGTACGAGAACCTCGGTGCGCAGCTGGTGAAGGAGGTGGCGACCAAGACCAACGACATCGCGGGTGACGGCACCACCACCGCCACCGTGCTCGCCCAGGCGCTCGTGCGCGAGGGCCTGAAGAACGTCGCCGCCGGCGCCTCCCCGGCCGCCCTGAAGAAGGGCATCGACGCCGCCGTCAAGGCCGTCTCCGACGAGCTGCTCGCCTCGGCCCGCCCGATCGACGAGAAGTCCGACATCGCCGCCGTCGCCGCGCTGTCCGCCCAGGACCAGCAGGTCGGCGAGCTCATCGCCGAGGCGATGGACAAGGTCGGCAAGGACGGTGTCATCACCGTCGAGGAGTCCAACACCTTCGGTCTGGAGCTGGACTTCACCGAGGGCATGGCCTTCGACAAGGGCTACCTGTCGCCGTACTTCGTGACGGACCAGGAGCGCATGGAGGCCGTCCTCGACGACCCGTACATCCTCATCAACCAGGGCAAGATCAGCTCCATCCAGGACCTGCTGCCGCTGCTGGAGAAGGTCATCCAGGCCGGCGCCTCCAAGCCGCTGCTGATCATCGCCGAGGACGTCGAGGGCGAGGCCCTGTCGACCCTGGTCGTCAACAAGATCCGCGGCACCTTCAACGCCGTCGCGGTGAAGGCCCCCGGCTTCGGCGACCGCCGCAAGGCGATGCTGCAGGACATGGCGATCCTCACCGGCGCCACCGTCATCTCCGAGGAGGTCGGCCTCAAGCTCGACCAGGTCGGCCTGGACGTGCTCGGCTCCGCCCGCCGCGTCACCGTCACCAAGGACGACACCACGATCGTCGAGGGTGCCGGCAAGCAGGAGGACCTGACCGGCCGCGTCGCGCAGATCAAGGCCGAGATCGAGAACACCGACTCCGACTGGGACCGCGAGAAGCTCCAGGAGCGCCTCGCCAAGCTGGCCGGCGGCGTGTGCGTGATCAAGGTCGGCGCCGCCACCGAGGTGGAGCTGAAGGAGAAGAAGCACCGTCTGGAGGACGCCATCTCCGCGACCCGCGCCGCGGTCGAGGAGGGCATCGTCTCCGGTGGTGGCTCCGCCCTGGTCCACGCCTCCAAGGTCCTCGAGGGCAACCTCGACAAGGCCGGCGACGAGGCCACCGGTGTCGCGGTCGTCCGCAACGCCGTGGTCGAGCCGCTGCGCTGGATCGGCGAGAACGCCGGCCAGGAGGGCTACGTCATCGTCTCCAAGGTCAAGGACCTGGAGAAGGGGCAGGGCTACAACGCCGCCACCGGCGAGTACGGCGACCTGGTCAAGGCCGGCGTCATCGACCCGGTGAAGGTCACCCGCTCCGCCCTGGAGAACGCCGCCTCCATCGCCTCCCTGCTGCTCACGACCGAGACCCTGGTCGTCGAGAAGAAGGAAGAGGAAGAGCCGGCCGCCGCGGGCCACGGCCACGGCCACGCCCACTGAGGCACCGTACTGCTGAGGCCCGGCGCCCTTCGGGGTGCCGGGCCTTCGCCCTGTCCGGACGGGCGAGAAGAGCCTCTACTGCTCCAACTCGTCCAGCGCGCCCAGCTGTTGCATCAGCCCCAGCTGGTCGTGCTCCCACCACATCTCGGCGATCTTGCCGGCGTCCGTGAGGCGGAACAGCGTCATCCCGGTCATGGTGACCTGCCGTCCGGTGCCGGGGATGCCCAGGAAGTCGCCCTTGTGCGTGGCGTTCCAGGTCCACCGTGCGCAGGCCCGGTCGCCCTGGTCGAGCACGTCCTCGACCGTGAACGCGAAGTCGAAGCCCCCGCGCCACATCCGGAACTCGGCGCGGGCGTTGTCCAGCCCGATGGTGGCCTGGGGATTCACCGGATCGTGGCTGTGGATGTCCTCGTCCAGCAGGTCGTTGAGCGGTGGCAGTTCGCCCGGGGTCACCAGCGCCGCGAAGAACCGCCGCACGGTGTCCTCGGCCGGCCGCTCGTCCCGCACGACGTCCAGATCGATGAACGTCGGCATCTCGTCGCACAGGGCGACCATGTCGTGGAAGATCTTGTCGGTCTCCGGCAGGTTCGAGTTCCGCATCGCCTCCTCGTACGACGGGAACTCCACCACTTCGACGATGTGCGCCGCGTCCGAGCGGTCCTTGCCGACCAGCGCGTGCGTCGCCGTCCGCTTTCCCCTGGTCTGCTCGACCCAGTCGTCCATGAGCCGGTTCATCTCGTCCAGCCGGCTCGTCCTGCACTCGATGAGCTGTACGAAGGTCATGACGCCGCCTCCCGGCCCCCCTGGCCCGGTTTCCGTCACGCTCATTTTCGCACCGGGACGGCAGCGCCACCCGTCCGCTACTGGGGCCCGTACTTGCGCCCGGTCCGGGAGGAGATCCCGCTCATCAGCCCGCGCGGGGTGACCTTCACCAGGCCCATCAGCGCCTTGTAGCGCGGGTCCGGGATCGACAGGGACTTTCCGCGGGCCAGGTCGGACAGGGCCGCCGCGACCAGTTTGTCGGCGTCCAGCCACATCCAGCCGGGGATGTTGTCCGTACCCATGCCGGCCCGCTGGTGGAACTCGGTGCGCACGAAGCCGGGGCACAGGGCCATCAGGCGGACACCGCTGCCGGCGAGGTCCTTGGCGGCGCCCTGCGTGAACTGCACGACCCACGCCTTGGACGCACCGTAGGTGCCCCGGGGGACGAAGGCGGCCACGGAGGCGACGTTGACGACGCCGCCCCGGCCCCGCTCCCGCATCGCCCCGGTCGCCGCCGAGGTCAGCCGGAGCACCGCCTCGCAGTGCACCTTGAGCATCTTGAGCTCGTCGGCCATGGGCACCTCGAGATAGCGGCCCTTGTTGCCGAAGCCGGCGTTGTTGATCAGCAGGTCGACCGGGTTCTTCCGGTCGCCGAGGCGGTCGGCCACCGTCTCGATGCCCTTGTCCTCGGACAGGTCCGCCGTCAGCACCTCCGCCTCGATGCCGTGCCGGTCGTGCAGTTCGGTCGCCTGTTCGCGCAGCCTCCTGGTGTCCCGCGCCACCAGGACGAGGTCGTGCCCGTCAGCCGCCAGCCGCCGCGCGAACGCGGCACCGATCCCCGCGGTCGATCCCGTAATCAGAGCCGTTGTCATGGCCCAAGGGTATTGACCCGGAGCTTGCGCGTCCGCTCCCCTCGGACACGGGAGTTGGCCGGCACGGGTCCCGGGCGACGCCGTACGGAGGAGTGTATGGGCCCTCGTGGGGCGGACCTGAGCAGCGCAGGCCCCCCGCCCTGCCCCGGGCCTGCCGGTCGGACCCGTCATCCCGCTCGGTGGGCCGGTTCGCCCCGGTCGCGGCTGACGGGCCCTCAGCCGGCTTGTTCGGCCACGTACTTGCGGGCCTTCTCCAGCGCCTCCGGGTGCAGCGCCGCGCCCGCCGCGAGGAGCCCCGGCAGCAGTTCCCGCTCGGTGGTGACCGCGCGGAACTGCGTCGCCGCCGTCACCCCGTGGTCCGGCCGGTGCACGATCTCGATGGCGTCGCCCGCCCGTATCTCACCCGGTTCGATCACCCGGAGGTAGGCACCCGTTGCGCCCTTCTGTGTGAACCTCTTGACCCAGGCGCGTTCGCCCAGATGGCCCTGGAACGTGCGGCACGGGATCCGGCCCGAGGTCACCTCCAGGACCAGGCCGGAACCGATCCGCCAGCGCTCGCCGATCAGCGCCCCGGAGACGTCCACCCCGGCCGTCGTCAGGTTCTCCCCGAAGCAACCGTTGGCCAACGATCGGCCGAGTTCGCGCTCCCAGTCGTCCAGGTCCTCGCGCGCGAAGGCGTACACCGCCTGGTCGTCCCCGCCGTGGTGCCGCAGGTCGCACACGGCGTCGCCGGCCAGTCCGCTCGCGCCGACGCCCTTGGGGCCCGGCGCCGCCACCCGCACCGGCCCGTCGGCCGGCTTCTTGTCGATGCCCGTCACACCCTCCGCCTGGTCCGTGTACGGCACCGGCTGCGGGCGGCCCAGATTGACCGAGAGAAGCTTCATGAACGCACGGTACGGGACCGAACCTCAAAGCGTCGAGCGAATATTACGCATCATCCCCAAGCTGCCCTTATGATCTAAGGGTGATCGAGGCCCGTCATCTCCGCGTCCTGCGCGCCGTCGCCGCCACCGGCTCCTTCTCGGCGGCGGGGCGTGAACTGGGCTGCACCCAGCCCGCCGTCAGCCAGCAGATGAAGGCCCTGGAGACCTCGGTCGGCACCCCGCTGCTGATCCGCAGCGGCCGCGAGATGCGACTGACCCAGGCCGGAGAGGCCCTGGTCAGGCATGCCTCCGGCATCCTCGCGGGGCTCACCGCGGCCGAGGAGGAGGTCGCCGCCATCGCGGGCCTGAGGGCCGGCCGGGTCCGGCTGGTCTCCTTCCCCAGCGGCAGCTCCACCCTGGTCCCCACCGCCCTGGCCGCCCTGCGCGCCGCCCACCCCGGCACCCGCGTCTCCCTGGAGGAGGCCGAGCCCCCGAAGTCGGTCGAGCTGCTGCGCGAGGGCGACTGCGACCTGGCCCTGGCCTTCCGGTACGCGGGGGCGGCGGTCGCCGAGGACTGGGACGACCTGGTCGTGCGGCCCCTGCTGACGGACCGTCTGGTGGCGCTGGTGCCCGAGCGGCACCGGCTCGCGCGCGCGGAGAGCGTCGCCATCGGCGAGCTGGCCCAGGAGCCCTGGATCGCGGGCTGCCCGCGCTGTCGCGGTCAGCTGGTCGAGGTGTGCGAGGGGGCCGGTTTCACCCCGCGCATCGACTTCGCCACGGACGACTATCCCGCGGTGGTCGGCCTGGTCGGCGCGGGCCTGGGCGTCGCCGTGCTGCCCCAGCTGGCGGTGGAGTCGGTACGGCCCAGAGGTGTCCGCACGGTACGGCTGGAACCGGCGGTACGGCGCGAGATCGTCGCCCTCACCCTGCCCGACCTGGCCCAGGTGCCGGCCGTGGCGGCGACGCTGGAGCAGCTGGCCCGGGCCGCGGGGCGCGGCTAGCCGGGCGACGGCAGAGTCAAGGGCACGCGCGCTGGTGTGGCGTGCCCTGGTGGAGGGGAAGCGGGCGCACCCGCTGGACCCGGTGGCCCGTGGGTGCAGAAACGTTCCTTCAGTGATTCGGGGCGGTGTCCGCGCCGGCGGCCGAGGCCGTCACCAGGCGGTTGCGCGCGCGCCCCATCAACTCCTCACGCTCGTCCTCGGTCAGGCCGCCCCACACGCCGTACGGCTCGCGTACCGCCAGCGCGTGCGCCGCGCACTCCGCGCGGACAGGGCACCTCATGCAGACCTCCTTGGCCGAGTTCTCGCGAGCGCTCCGAGCCGCCCCGCGCTCGCCCTCGGGGTGGAAGAAGAGCGAGCTGTCCACGCCGCGGCAGGCAGCCAGCAGCTGCCAGTCCCACAGGTCCGCGTTCGGTCCGGGAAGGCGGGAGAAATCTGCCATTACGTGACCCCTTGTAGCCGTTCAGAGCGGATACGGTGCCATCGACCGTACATCTCCGGTCTAAGGAGATGAAAATATGACTCATTGCGAATCTAGCCGCGGACACCACGAAACGGGAAGAAAAGGAGCCAAACGGGGCATAGTTGTGATGAAAAGTTGAGGGTCTGCTGTCCATGTCTGCACCGTGTCGGGACCCTCACGTAGAGTGCCGAAGACGGCACGTAGCCCCGTAACTCTTTCGAGTGACCGTCGTTGAGAGTGCGGAGGCGGTTGAAAACACAAGCGCTCGGGCAGGCGTCCGAGACGGTCGACCGCACAGGTGACGATTCCGTACCAGCCTGGAGGCTCAAGGTGACGCGCATCAGCTGCGGAGGGCGGTCATGACATCCGTCCTCGTCTGCGACGACTCCCCGCTTGCCCGAGAAGCGCTCCGCCGCGCGGTCGCGACCGTGCCCGGTGTCGAGCGTGTGACGACGGCGGCCAACGGCGAGGAAGTCCTCCGCCGCTGGGGCGCCGACCGCTCCGACCTCATCCTGATGGACGTGCGCATGCCCGGCCTGGGCGGCGTGGAAACCGTGCGCCGGCTGCTGTCCGCCGACCCCGGCGCGCGCATCATCATGCTCACCGTCGCCGAGGACCTCGACGGCGTGGCCCTCGCGGTCGCCGCCGGCGCCCGGGGCTACCTGCACAAGGACGCCTCGCGCGCGGAGCTGCGCGCCACGGTGACGCAGGCCCTCGCCGACCCGACCTGGCGGCTGGCCCCGCGCCGGCTCCGCTCGGCCGAGATGGGCGCCGCGCCCACGCTCACCGCGCGTGAGATCCAGGTCCTGGAGGGCATGAGCCACGGCCGGTCCAACGCCGAGATCGGCCGCGAGCTCTTCCTCTCCGAGGACACCGTCAAGACGCACGCGCGGCGCCTGTTCAAGAAGCTCGGTGCCTCGGACCGGGCCCACGCGGTGGCGCTCGGCTTCCGCTGGGGACTGGTCCGGTAGCCGGTGCCCAGCCCTGCGGGGCAGGCGGATGCGCATCCCCCGGGCCGGACGAGCCCGCGCTTCGGCGACGCCGTCGGTCCCGGGGTCGTAGCCGTGGAGTTCGAGGTCGTGGCTCGGTCCCGAGGTCGTACCGCCGTACCCGTGTGTCCTGGCGGCACGCGCGCGTGCGCGGAAGCGCCCTGTGGCTCCGCCCACGTGCGGGTGTGCGCCCCTGCGTGGCCTGGGCGACCGCGCCCGTCGGCTCCGGTGTCGCGCCGGCGCGTCCCGGTCCGCTCGCCGAGGTGGGCGCCGGTGAAGTGTCCTGACAGAGGTTCCGGTTGCCCGCGGACGCGGCCGTGACGTGCCCGCGCGGGGTGGACCCGGTCACACCCGGGGAGCCGCGAGGCGGGCGGTCGGCCGCACGCGCGAACGGAGATCCACTCCGGCAACACCCGTGGTCGGCGCCGCCCGCCGAGGCACGGAACGTACAGGGCCGGGCTGCCGGCGCCCCCGGCGTACGACCCGACGGGGCGCCGCGGCGGGCGGTGCACACGTCGGCCCGGGGGGCGCGCGCTGCTCGTTTCGGCGCGGATGCCGCATCCTTGAGGTGTGGAGTCTCTCGGGGACGAGTCGGTCGAGCGGAAGGGGAGGGCGCAGGAGATGAGTGCCGGCGCGCCTGCTCATAACGCTTCGGTGCACAACCACGAGCACAATGCGACGGACCGGACGGCCGCAAGGCACCATGGACCGATGCGCGACGACGAGGCGGGCACGGCCCACGGGGCGATCGGTGCGCTCGTCCATCGCGCCGTCGACGGTGACGAGCAGGCCACGCACGATCTGCTCGCCCATGTCCACCCGCTGGCGCTGCGCTACTGCCGCACCCGGCTGTCCCGGCTGCCCGGCGACGCGCGTCACTTCGTCGAGGACCTCGCCCAGGAGGTCTGCGTCGCGGTGCTGCTCGCGCTGCCCCGCTATCGCGACACCGGCCGCCCCTTCGAGGCGTTCGTCTTCGCCATCGCCTCCCACAAGGTCGCCGACCTGCAGCGCGCCGCCATGCGCCACCCGGGTTCCACGGCGGTGCCCTCCGACGAGATGCCGGAGCGGCCCGACGACTCCCTCGGCCCCGAGGAGCGCGCCCTGCTCAGCAGTGACGCGGAGTGGGCCAAGAAGCTGCTGGCCAACCTGCCCGAGAACCAGCGCGAACTGCTCCTGCTGCGTATCGCCGTGGGCTTGACCGCGGAGGAGACGGGGCAGATGTTGGGAATGTCACCCGGCGCCGTCCGGGTCGCCCAGCACCGGGCATTGAGCCGCCTCCGCGCGCTCGCCGAGCAGTAACAGCCTTGTACGAAGCCCCTGCAGTTCCCTTCGGTGAACAGGCACGCTTCCGCTTCCGTACGAACATACGAAGCCTGAAGTCACCCCGTACCGTGGAATTTGCTAGCGATGCTTCCCGTTAGCATGGACATCCGCACCGATCAAGGCCATTTGGGGAAGGTGTCATGACTGCCAACGTCGACGGAGTGCCCGGTAAATTCGCGACACTCGGGCTGACCTACGACGACGTGCTGCTGCTGCCGGGCGCATCCGAGGTGCTCCCCAACGCGGTCGACACCTCGTCCCGCATCTCCCGCAACGTCCGGGTGAACATCCCGCTGCTGTCGGCGGCGATGGACAAGGTGACCGAGTCCCGTATGGCGATCGCGATGGCCCGGCTCGGCGGCGTCGGCGTGCTGCACCGCAACCTGTCCGTCGAGGACCAGGTCAACCAGGTCGACCTGGTGAAGCGGTCGGAGTCCGGCATGGTCACCGACCCGATCACGGTGCACCCGGAGGCCACGCTCGCCGAGGCCGACGCCCTGTGCGCGAAGTTCCGCATCAGCGGTGTTCCGGTCACCGACCCGGCCGGCAAGCTGCTCGGCATCGTGACCAACCGCGACATGGCCTTCGAGAGCGACCGCAGCCGCCGCGTGCACGAGGTCATGACCCCGATGCCGCTGGTCACCGGCAAGGTCGGCATCTCCGGCCCCGAGGCCATGGAGCTGCTGCGCAAGCACAAGATCGAGAAGCTGCCGCTGGTGGACGACGAAGGCGCCCTCAAGGGCCTGATCACGGTCAAGGACTTCGTCAAGGCCGAGAAGTACCCCAACGCCGCGAAGGACGCCGAGGGCCGGCTCCTCGTCGGTGCCGCCGTCGGCGCCAGCCCGGAGGCGCTGGAGCGCGCCCAGGCGCTCGCCGAGGCCGGCGTGGACTTCCTGGTCGTGGACACCTCGCACGGCCACAACAGCAACGCGCTCAGCTGGATGTCCAAGATCAAGTCGAGCGTGGGCGTCGACGTGGTCGGCGGCAACGTCGCCACCCGCGACGGTGCCCAGGCGCTGATCGACGCCGGTGTGGACGGCATCAAGGTGGGCGTGGGCCCGGGTTCCATCTGCACCACCCGTGTGGTCGCCGGCATCGGTGTCCCCCAGGTCACCGCCATCTACGAGGCCTCCCTCGCGGCCCGTCCCGCCGGTATCCCGCTGATCGGCGACGGCGGCCTGCAGTACTCCGGCGACATCGGCAAGGCGCTGGCCGCCGGCGCCGACACGGTGATGCTCGGCAGCCTCCTCGCCGGCTGTGAGGAGTCCCCGGGCGAGCTGCTCTTCATCAACGGCAAGCAGTTCAAGTCGTACCGCGGCATGGGCTCGCTGGGCGCCATGCAGTCCCGCGGCCAGGGCAGGTCGTACTCGAAGGACCGCTACTTCCAGGCCGACGTGACCGCCGACGAGAAGCTCGTGCCCGAAGGCGTCGAGGGCCAGGTGCCCTACCGCGGTCCGCTGGCCAACGTCCTGCACCAGCTCGTCGGCGGCCTGCGCCAGACCATGGGTTACGTCGGCGCCGCCACCATCGACGAGATGGAGTCCAAGGGCCGGTTCGTACGGATCACCTCGGCGGGCCTGAAGGAGAGCCACCCGCACGACATCCAGATGACGGTCGAGGCGCCGAACTACAGCACCAAGGGCTGAAACGGCGTCCCCACGCGCGCGTGACGGACATCGACGGCGGCTCCGGAACCTCCGGGGCCGCCGTTGCCGTACCTGCGGAGGGCTTCTGTCGTACCCGTCGGCGATACTGGAAGGCGCTGCAACGCATAGGGAAAGGCCTAGAGACGTGACTGAGATCGAGATCGGGCGCGGCAAGCGCGGCCGCCGGGCGTACGCCTTCGACGACATCGCCGTCGTCCCCAGCCGCCGTACGCGGGACCCGAAGGAGGTCTCGATCGCCTGGCAGATCGACGCCTACCGCTTCGAGCTGCCCTTCCTGGCCGCCCCCATGGACTCCGTCGTCTCCCCGGCCACCGCGATCCGCATCGGTGAGCTCGGCGGCCTGGGCGTGCTGAACCTCGAGGGCCTGTGGACGCGCTACGAGGACCCGCAGCCGCTGCTGGACGAGATCGCCGAGCTGGACGCGGACACGGCCACGCGCCGGCTGCAGGAGATCTACGCGGCCCCCATCAAGGAGGAGCTGATCGGCGCGCGCATCAAGGAGGTGCGCGACTCCGGCGTGGTCACGGCGGCCGCGCTCTCCCCGCAGCGCACCGCCCAGTTCTCCAAGGCGGTCGTGGACGCGGGCGTGGACATCTTCGTCATCCGGGGTACGACGGTCTCCGCGGAGCACGTCTCGTCCTCGCACGAGCCGCTGAACCTGAAGCAGTTCATCTACGAGCTGGACGTCCCGGTGATCGTCGGCGGCTGTGCCACCTACACCGCGGCCCTGCACCTGATGCGGTCCGGCGCGGCCGGCGTCCTCGTCGGCTTCGGCGGCGGCGCCGCGCACACCACGCGCAACGTGCTGGGCATCCAGGTCCCGATGGCCACGGCCGTCGCCGACGTGGCCGCGGCCCGCCGTGACTACATGGACGAGTCCGGCGGCCGGTACGTGCACGTGATCGCGGACGGCGGCGTCGGCTGGTCCGGCGACCTGCCCAAGGCGATCGCCTGCGGCGCCGACGCGGTGATGATGGGCTCCCCGCTGGCCCGCGCCACGGACGCGCCCGGCAAGGGCCACCACTGGGGCATGGAGGCGGTCAACGAGGAGCTGCCCCGCGGCAAGAAGGTCGGCCTCGGCACGGTCGGCACCATCGAGGAGATCCTCACCGGTCCGTCCCACACGCCCGACGGTTCGATGAACTTCTTCGGCGCCCTGCGCCGCGCGATGGCCACGACCGGCTACAGCGAGCTGAAGGAGTTCCAGCGGGTCGAGGTGACCGTGGCGGACAGCCAGCACCGCCGCTGACGCGGACGACGCGAAGGGCCCGGCCATCCGTGCGGTGGCCGGGCCCTCGTGCGTGCGTGCCCTACGCGGCGGCCTTCTTGGCGCCCGAGAACGCGGCGAACGCGGCGATGGCGAAGAAGACGAAGGTCAGCGGGTCGACGTCCTTCTTCCACACTTCCTGGACCACGTCGATGTGCTGGAAGAACAGCTCGTTGAAGCTCACCGGAAGCTGCTTGGTGATGATCATGGCCTCGCCCACCAGCTGGCCGAGGTAGACCGCGCCGAGCGCGAGGAGCCCGCTCACGACGGGCAGGGCGGGGTTGCGGCCGCCCGCCTTGCCGGCCGCCAGACCGATGACGAAGCCGACACCGACGGCCGCATAGCCGATCTCGTGCTTGGTGGCGCCGATGACGACGCCGTAGAGCGCCGCGGCGGCCACGGCGGCGACGACCGCGGCGAGCACACCGAGGGCGACGTTGTTCCGGCCCGGCGCGGGCGGCACCGGCGGGGCGAAGGCGCCCGGCTGCGGCGGGTACGGCGCACCGGCCGGTGCCTGCTGCGCGTACGGGTTGCCGTCGACCGGACCGGACTGCGGCGGCTGCGGCGGTGGTACTGACTGGCTCATGACAGAGATCCCCCCGAGTGGAGCACAACTGAAGATCAGAAACAGAAGAGGCTCGCTCACCTGTGCGGCGAGTCCGGGGGAGACTAACAGCCGGGGACGACAACGCCCCCGGCTGTTTTCCGTTCGTGACCGGGCTCAGAGCCGGTGCGCCGCCCCCGTGGGCGTGGCCCCGCGCGTGTCCAGCAGCAGCTGGGCCTTCACCGACAGCCCCTGCAGGTCGTACGTGCGGTGCTGCTGGAGCAGGATCGTCAGGTCGGCGTCGGCGGCGGTCTCGTAGAGCGAGTCGGCGCGCGGGACCGGGCGGTCGAGGACGTTCCAGGAGGCCACGAGCGGGTCGTGGTAGCTGATGGACGCGCCCAGCTCCATCAGCCGGATCGCGATCTCCTGGGCCGGTGTGCCCTGCAGGTCGGCGAGGTCGGGCTTGTAGGTGACGCCGAGCAGCAGCACACGAGCGCCGCGGGCGGACTTGCCGTGCTCGTTGAGGAGCGTGGCGGCGCGCTGGACGACGTACCGGGGCATCCTGCTGTTGACCTGCTGGGCCAGCTCCACCATCCGCAGGGTGCGGGTGGCGTGGCCGGTCAGGTCGTGCGGGACGCCGTGCCCGCCGACGCCGGGTCCGGGGCGGAACGTCTGGAAGCCGAAGGGCTTGGTCTCGGCGCAGCGGATCACGTCCCACAGGTCGACGCCCAGCTCGTGGCAGAGCACGGCCATCTCGTTGACCAGCGCGATGTTGACGTGCCGGAAGTTGGTCTCCAGCAGCTGCACCGTCTCCGCCTCGCGCAGCCCACGCGCGCGTACCACCTTGTCGGTGACCCGGCCGTAGAAGGCGGCCGCCGACTCGGTGCACGCCGGGGTGAGGCCGCCGATGACCTTGGGGGTGTTGGCGGGGACGTGGTCGCGGTTGCCGGGGTCGACCCGGCTGGGCGAGTAGGCGAGATGGAAGTCCCGGCCGGCGCACAGCCCCGATCCCTCCTCCAGCAGGGGGCGCAGGAACTCCTCGGTCGTGCCGGGCAGCACCGGCGACTCCAGGATGACGGTGGTGTGCGGGCGCAGCTGCTGGGCGAGGGCGCGGGCGGCCGCCTCCACCTGGCCGAGGTCGAGTCCGCCGTCGGCGCCGCGTGGGGTCGGCGCGCAGATCACCGCGGTGCGCACCCGGCCGAGCTGGGCCGGGTCGGTGCCGGGCCGGAAGCCCGCGGCGTGCATCCGGCGCAGCTCGGCGGCGCTGAGCGAGCCCACCTCGGGGCCGGTGGCGTAACCCACGGTGGGGATGCCTGCGGCGACGGCGGCCTGGGCGAGCGGCAAGCCGTAGGGGCCGAGTCCGATGACGGCGAGGTCTGCGGGCATGGCTGGGCGTCCTTCCCCATAGCCGAAGCGGGACAGGCACGCAACCGCTGAGACAGGATGAGCGCGTGCAATGTCAGACTAGGTACAGATATGACAGTTATCTGTGATTGTGTTCGTGTGTCTTCCGAGGGTTGTGCGTGAGTTGTCCACAGGTTGGGAACCCGTGGTGGCCGAAGTCGGGCAAGCCGGTCAGAATTTGGGCATGAGCAGGGGATGAACCGGGCTTCGCCCACCGGGTGCGGCCGACGCGAGCGGGTCTGCGACAGCGGGAGGCAGCGTGAGGACAGCGACTCTGGGGCCGGCGCAGCGCGCCGAGGCACTGGCGGCGATGGCGGAGCGGGAGCTCGACGTGCTGGTGATCGGCGGCGGAGTCGTCGGTGCCGGCACCGCGCTGGACGCCGTCACGCGCGGCCTGTCCACCGGTCTCGTCGAGGCCCGCGACTGGGCGTCCGGCACCTCCAGCCGCTCCAGCAAGCTGATCCACGGCGGTCTGCGCTATCTGGAGATGCTCGACTTCGCGCTCGTGCGCGAGGCCCTGAAGGAGCGCGGACTGCTCCTGGAGCGGCTCGCCCCGCACCTGGTCAAGCCGGTGCCGTTCCTGTACCCGCTGCAGCACAAGGGCTGGGAGCGGCTCTACGCGGGCTCGGGGGTCGCGCTCTACGACGCGATGTCCATGGCCCGCGGACACGGCCGGGGCCTGCCCGTACACCGTCACCTGAGCCACCGTCACGCCCTGCGCGTCGCCCCCTGCCTGAAGAAGGAGGCCCTGGTCGGCGCCCTGCAGTACTACGACGCCCAGATGGACGACGCCCGCTTCGTGGCCACGCTGGTGCGCACCGCGGCGTCGTACGGCGCGAAGGCGGCCAACCGCGCGCGCGTGACCGGGTTCCTGCGCGAGGGCGAGCGGGTGGTCGGGGCCCGGGTGCAGGACGTGGAGGGCGGCGGGGAGTACGAGATCCGCGCCCAGCAGATCGTCAACGCGACCGGGGTGTGGACCGACGACACGCAGGCCATGGTGGGGGAGCGGGGCCAGTTCCACGTGCGCGCCTCCAAGGGCATCCACCTGGTCGTGCCCAAGGACCGCATCCACTCCAGCACCGGCCTGATCCTGCGCACCGAGAAGTCCGTCCTGTTCGTCATCCCCTGGGGCCGGCACTGGATCGTCGGCACCACCGACACCGACTGGAGCCTGGACAAGGCCCATCCGGCCGCGTCCAGCGCCGACATCGACTACCTGCTGGAGCACGTCAACTCGGTGCTCGCGGTGCCGCTCGGCCGCGACGACGTACAGGGCGTGTACGCCGGTCTGCGCCCGCTGCTGGCCGGCGAGTCCGACGCCACCAGCAAGCTGTCCCGCGAGCACACGGTCGCCCACCCGGTGCCGGGACTCGTGGTCGTGGCGGGCGGCAAGTACACCACCTACCGCGTGATGGCGAAGGACGCCGTCGACGCCGCGGTGCACGGCCTGGACATGCGGGTGGCCGACTGCGTGACGGAGGAGACCCCGCTGCTGGGCGCGGAGGGGTACCAGGCGCTGTGGAACGCGCGCGCCCGGATCGCGGCCCGCGCCGGACTGCACGTGGCCCGGGTCGAGCACCTCCTGAACCGCTACGGCTCCTTGGCCGAGGAGGTCCTGGACCTCATCACCGCCGACCCCGGTCTCGGCCGGCCCCTGCAGGGCGCCGACGACTATCTGCGCGCCGAGGTGGTGTACGCCGCCTCGCACGAGGGCGCCCGGCACCTGGACGACGTGCTCACCCGCCGCACCCGCATCTCCATCGAGACCTTCGACCGCGGCACCCGCAGCGCCCGTGAGACGGCCGAGCTGATGGCACCGGTCCTCGGCTGGGACAAGGACCAGATCGAGCGCGAGGTCGAGCACTACGAGAAGCGGGTGGAGGCCGAGCGTGAGTCCCAGCTCCAGCCGGACGACCAGACGGCGGACGCGGCGAGGCTGGGCGCGCCGGACATCGTCCCGCTCGGCTGAGCAGGGCCCGTCCGGCTGAGGAGGGTCCCTGGCCCGTCCCGTCGGCAGAGCAAGGCCCGCCTCCGGTCCCGTCGGCAGCCGAACGTCCGTCACTCCCGTGGGGAGAAGGGCTGTTTCGCCCTGCTTCCGGCACGTTGGCCCGGCCGTGGGTGAGGGGCACCCTGGGCGCTCGGCACTTGTCGGGTGAGAGACAATGGAGGCTCTGTCAGGGCGGGTTGTATGAGGGGACGCATGTCGGAGGCGGAGCGGGCGGGTACATCTCGTCAGGGGACTCGTCAGGACAAGAGCGAGCGTCGTCTCCTCGCCGGGCGGTACCGGCTGGGAGACGTGCTGGGCCGGGGCGGCATGGGCACGGTCTGGCGCGCCGAGGACGAGACCCTGGGCCGGACGGTCGCCGTCAAGGAACTGCGGTTCCCGTCGAACATCGACGAGGAGGAGAAGCGGCGCCTGATCACGCGCACCCTGCGCGAGGCCAAGGCGATCGCCCGGATCCGCAACAACAGCGCGGTGACGGTCTTCGACGTGGTCGACGAGGACGACCGGCCGTGGATCGTCATGGAACTGGTGGAGGGCAAGTCCCTCGCCGAGGTCATCCGCGAGGACGGCCTGCTGGAGCCGAGGCGCGCCGCGGAGGTGGGGCTCGCCGTCCTCGACGTGCTGCGCTCCGCGCACCGCGAGGGCATCCTGCACCGGGACGTGAAGCCGTCCAACGTGCTCATCGCCGAGGACGGCCGGGTCGTGCTCACCGACTTCGGCATCGCGCAGGTCGAGGGCGACCCGTCCATCACCTCCACCGGCATGCTCGTCGGCGCCCCCTCCTACATCTCCCCCGAGCGTGCCCGCGGCCACAAGCCGGGACCGGCGGCCGACCTGTGGTCGCTCGGCGGCCTGCTGTACGCGGCGGTCGAGGGCGTGCCCCCGTACGACAAGGGCTCGGCGATCGCCACGCTCACCGCGGTGATGACCGAGCCCCTGGGGGAGCCCAAGAACGCGGGCCCGCTCAGGGACGTCATCCACGGCCTGCTCACCAAGGACCCGGCCAAGCGGCTCGATGACGCGGCTGCCCGGGTCATGCTCAACGCGGTGATCCACAAGCCCGAGCCGGAGCCGATGGACGCCACGCGGGTGGTGCCGCTGCCGCCGCAGCCGGACACGTCCGACGGCAGGCGGAGCGAGGAGGCCGGGGAGAAGCTGCGCGGTGCGCTGCGTTCGGTCCGCAAGGCGGCCGGGGCGGCCACGGCAGCCGCGTCCGCCCGGACGAAGAGCGGCGGCGACACGGCCGCGCCGGGCACCGGTGAAGCCGCGGGCTCGGGCGGTGCCGCCGCCGACGGGGCGCGTCCTGCCGCACAGGGCGGGGCGCGACCGGCTTCCTCCGGTGGGGCCCGGCCGGCCTCTTCCGGCGTCGCCTCCGGTGGGGCGGGCGCCCGGTCCACGGGGGGACAGGCGGGTCCTGCCGCCCGCGGCTCCGGTGCCTCCGGTGGAGCGGGTGCGCCGAACTCCAGCACGAACAAGCCGAGTTCGGGCTGGCCCGTGGTGCCGCCGCCGGACCTGGACCTGCCGCCGCGGCCGGTGCCGAGGGCGCCGCTGACCGACGTGGTGCCCAAGCGCACGCTGGTGATCATCGCGGTGGTCGTCTTCCTCGCCGTGCTCGGCACCGTCCTGGCCATCGCGCTGAGCGACGACGGCAAGGACGGCAAGAGCAGCGGGGCCGGGGCGGCGGCGAGCGCCAGTGCCTCCACCGAGCAGGACAAGGGCGGCAAGAGCACGGGCAGCGGGGCACGGGCGGGCGGGGCGAGCCCGTCGTCGGGCGGCACCGGATCCGCCTCGGGCTCCGCCGTCGACGCGAGCGCGTCCGCCGACGGCTCCGGCAAGTCCGGTGCCAAGGGCGGCGGGAGCGCGCCGGTGGTGTCGACCCGCAAGGGCGGTCAGGGGTACTCGATCGGGCTGCCCAAGGGCTGGTCGTACACGTCCACCGTCGGTGCGGGAGACCGCTACACAGGTCCCGACGGGCAGAAGCTGCTCATCGGCTGGACCGGCAGCCCCAAGAGCGACCCGGTGGCGGACTGGGAGAACCAGGAACGCGGGATGGTGCGCGATCAGTACCACCGGATCCGCATAGAGAAGGTCGACTACCGCGGCTGGAACACCGCCGACTGGGAGTTCACCTATGTCGACGGCGGCACCGAGTACCGCACCATCGACCGTGGGTTCGTGGTCAACGGCCATCTCGCTTACGGACTGATGTACACCGCGAAGGCCGCGGACTGGGACGGCGCGCTGCGCAAGGACACATGGAAGACGCTCACGGACTCCTTCGAGCCCAAGTCGTAGCGGCCGGGCGCCGGTTTGGGGCGTGAGAATCCGTCATCCACTCAGTGCGGGTTGCCTCCGGCACGTATCGTGAATGGTTGCGGACCGTACGCAGCCGGAGGTGTGTGCGAAACGGGTCGTGAGGCGAACGGATGTGACCAACCGGGCGGCCGGGGGAGGCAGTGTGGACGACTACGCGGGTCGGGTGCTCGCCGACCGCTACCGCCTGCCGTTGCCGCCCGCCGACGCGTACGAACTCACCGAGACCCGCGCCTTCGACACCTACAGCGGCCAGGAAGTGCTCGTCCGGCAGGTGCCGTTGCCGGAGGTCGTCGAGGCCGAGGTGCTCGACGCGGAGGGACTGCCCGAGGGCTTCACCGCGCGTGAGCGCGGGAGCCGGCGGACGCCCGCGGACGCCCGGACCGCCACCCGGCGGCCCGCCGACCCGGCGGTACGGCGTGCCGTCGAGGCGGTGCAGGCCGCGGCCCGCATCCCCGACCATCCGCGCCTCGACCAGGTCTTCGACGTGTTCGCCGAGGGCGGTTCGCTGTGGATCGTCAGCGAGTTGGTGGCCGCGCGCCCACTGGCCGCGCTGCTCGCCGAGCAGCCGCTGTCGCCGTACCGGGCCGCCGAGGTCGCGGCCGACGTGCTCATGGCACTCCGGGTGCTGCACGCCCATGGCTGGGTGCACCGCAACATCACCGCCCGCACGGTGCTCGTCTGCGAGGACGGCCGCGTGATGCTGACCGGCCTTGCCGTCGGCGCCGCGGAGGAGGCGCTGTGCGGGTACGACCCGGTGCCGCCCCAGGAAGGACTCGAAGAGGGGACCGGCGGGCGCACGGAAACCGGCTCGGCCGCGCCGGGCACCGCTCCCGGGGCCTCGGCTCGGGCTTCCGGCGGCTTGGGGGATCCTGCGGGGGCGGGCGGTGGCCCGGCTCAGGGGCCGGGGGCCGCTCGTGGGGCTGCGGGCGACTTGGGCGCTTCCGCGGGGGCGAGCGGTGATCAGGGCGTGCCTGTGGGGCCGGGCGGTGCCCTGGATGTGCCTGCGGGTCGGGGCGGTGGCCTGGGGATGGCTCCGGGGCCGGGTGCGCCGGGAGCGGGACGTGGGCCCGGCGGGACTTCCCTCGTCGGGACCTCCGGGGGTTCCTCCGGTTCCGGCGACCGGCCGGGGGGTGCCGCCGGAGCAGGCGGAGTGCCTTCCGCGGACGTCGACCCCGAGGCCGCGCGCCGGGCCGCGATCCAGGCAAGGGCGGCCGGAGGGCTGCCGGTGCCGGGGGCGAACGGGGTATCCGGCGGGACCGGTGCGCCCGGCCCGGCGGGGCAACGGCCCCTGGAGAACGGCGCGGACATCCGTGCCGCCCGCGCCGGGGCCATCGCCGCGTACCGCGCGGGCGCCCGGGCCGCCGCACGGGTGCAGGAGGCCCGGCAGAGCGGGCGCGCCGCCCTGCCCGGCGCCCGGCCGCCCGAGGACGACGCCGGTGCCACCCGGGCCGACGGCACGCCGCAGCCGCCGTACCCCGGCGGTCCGGCCGCGACCCCGCCCGGACGGATCGCCGACCCCTACGGAGTGCAGGGCGCCCCCTGGCACGGCGCCTCCCCGCGCCCGGCTGCCGACGGCGCCTCCTCGGCCCTGAGCGGCGGCCCCCAGCGCCCGGGGCTGTCCCCGGCGAGCCCGCGCCAGGCACACCCGTCCGTCCCGGGCCAGGCCCCCGCCACCGCCTCCCGGACCGGCGGCGCCCCCCGCCGTCACGGCTCCGACCTGCCCCCCTACGGCACCGGCCCGACCCCGTACGACGCCGGACCGGCTCACCGCGACCCCCACCCCCCTGCGCACGCCATCGGCCCCGCCCAGCAGCACGGGGCGTACGCGACCGACGGCGCCCCCCAGCTCCTCCCCTCGCAAGCCCCGCAAGGCCCCCACGCCCCCGCTCACCCCGGCACGCCGCTGCCCCCGCACGCCGCCGACGGCGGCACCGCCCACCGCCGCTGGAACGACCCTCGAGAGGCCGGTGGCCGGTGGGGGCCCGGGAGCGCTCTGGCGGTCGAGCGGGCGCGGCAGGTGCGGATGACCGTCGTGGGGCCGGTGACCGAGCGGTGGGCGCCGGAGCAGGCCTATCCCGTGCACGAGAACTGGCAGCTGGCGGCGCCGATCGGCCCCGCGACCGACCTGTGGGCGCTCGGTGCGCTGCTGTTCCGGGCCGTGCAGGGACATGCGCCGTACCCGGAGGAGTCGACGGCCGAGCTGGTACAGCTGGTGTGCGCCGAGCCGCCCGCCTTCGCCGAGGAGTGCGGCCCGCTCCGGCCGGTCGTGGAGTCGCTGCTGCGCCAGGACCCCACCGAGCGGCTGGACTTCGAGGAGCTGAACGGCTGGCTGCGCTCGCTGGTGCGCTCCGCGCCCGAGCCGGACGCCGGCACCCATGTCGTACCCGTGCCGCCCGCCGACCCGAACCGGCTGCCGATCGTGCGGCGCCGCGGCGAGCTGGTGCGGATGCGGCGACGGCGCGCCGGACTGCCCGAGGTCCATCCGCACGGCCGGCACAAGCGCGCGCGGGCCCCGGAGGAGCCGCGTTCGCCGCGCAGGCTCGGCCGGACGCTGCTTGTGCTGGTCCTGCTCCTGCTGGCCGGCGCGATCGCGTACGCGATGCTGTTCATGCCCAAGCAGGGGCGGAGCGGGGCCGCGGGCGGCGACCGCACCGGCAGCGCGGGCGAGGCCGCTCCCGCGCCCTCGGCCACCCGGCAGCCCTCCCCGCAGCAGAGCGGCAGCCCCTCCGCGTCCGCGCCCGCCACCGAGCCACAGACCGGCGGCGACGCGTCCGTCGCCGGCGGGTTCACCCTGCGCAAGGATCCGGAGGGGTTCCAGGTCGCCGTCGCCGAGGGCTGGGACCGCACCCCGAAGAACGGCAGCGGCCAGGTGGTCTACACGCACGGGAACTTCGAGCTGATCGTCGTACCCGGACGGGACAGCGCCTCGGCCTACGGCAGCGACCCGATGACCTACCAGCGGGACAAGGAGAGCGAGCTCCAGCCCTACCGCGACTCCAGCTGGGCCACGGCCACCGGCCTGAGAACCATCGAGGTGGGCGGGCGGACCATGGCCGAGGGGCAGTTCACCTGGACCGACGGCCAGGGCCGCGACCTGTTCGTGCGCAACATGGCGATCCTGCTGAACGGCCGCTACCACGTCATCCAGGTGCGCGGTCCCGAGGCCCAGCGCGATCAGGTGACACAGCTCTACGAGCAGGCCACGACGACGTACCGCTACACGGGTTGAGCGCCCCGTATACCGGTTGACCGATCCTGACCGATTCCGGCGGCGACAACCGTCACAGTGCTGTCACCTTGGGACCCCGCCGGTTCCCTGTTGGTTGACCGGTCCTTAGTCTGACCCTGTCAAGAGCATTGCGGGGCAACGTGAATCAGATGCAGGGCCTGCTCATAGCGGGCCGCTACCGGCTCGCCGATTCGATCGGCAGCGGCGGCATGGGCCGGGTGTGGCGCGCCCACGACGAGGTGCTGCACCGGACGGTCGCCGTGAAGGAGTTGACCGCGGCGCTCTACGTCTCCGACGCCGACCGGGCCGTGCTGCTCGCGCGCACCCGGGCCGAGGCCCGCGCCGCCGCGCGCATCAACCACTCCGCCGTCGTCACCGTGCACGACGTCCTCGAACACGACGGCCGCCCCTGGATCGTCATGGAGCTGGTCGAGGGCAACTCGCTGGCCGACGCGGTCAAGGAGCGGGGACGGGTGGAGACCAGGGAGGCCGCCCGGATCGGGCTGTGGGTGCTGCGGGCGCTGCGCGCCGCGCACTCCGCCGGCGTGCTGCACCGGGACGTCAAGCCCGGCAACGTCCTCCTCGGCCGGGACGGCCGGGTCCTGCTCACCGACTTCGGCATCGCGCAGATAGAGGGCGACTCCACCATCACCCGCACCGGGGAGGTCGTCGGCTCGGTCGACTATCTCGCGCCCGAGCGGGTGCGCGGTCATGACCCCGGCCCGGCCTCGGACCTGTGGGCGCTCGGCGCCACGCTGTACACGGCGGTCGAGGGCCGTTCGCCGTTCCGCCGTACCTCACCGCTGAACACCATGCAGGCGGTCGTGGAGGAGGAGGCCGCCGAGCCGCGCCACGCCGGTGCGCTCGGCCCCGTCATAGCCGCCCTGCTGCGCAAGGAACCGGAGCGCCGGCCGAGCGCGGAGGAGGCGGAGCAGATGCTCGCCGAGGCCGCGGAGGGCCGCCGCCCGCACACCGCCCAGATGTTCATCCCGACCCAGGGCTCGGGCGTGCCCACCGGTGGGCCGAGCACCTCGGGTTACGGCTCCGGCCCGACCGCGTCCGGTTACGGCCCCACCGGAACCACTCCGGGCTACGACGGAACCACCCCCGGGTACGACGGAACCTCCCCGGGCTACGGCCCCACGGGAACCACGTCCGGTTTCGGCTCCACGGCAACCACCCCCGGCGGCCACGGCCCCGGGACACCGGCGGCCCCGGGCCCTTCCACGACCGGGCCGACGGCCGTGGCGCCCACACCGCAGGGCCCGGCGCCCGCACGGCCCCGCCCGCGCCGCCGGCTGCGCACCCTCGTCCTCGTCGTCGCCGCCGCGGCCGTGCTCGGCGGTGGCGCCGCGGTGGCCTTCCAGCAGTGGGGCGGCAGCGAGCAGAACACCGGGTCGAGCGGAGGCGCGGGCCCGGCCACGGACTCGCCCTCCGCGAGCAGCAGCGCCACCCCGGGCGGTGCCGGAACCGTGCCCGCCAGCTGGCAGGTCCAACATGACCCGCTCGGTTTCAGCCTCTCCCTGCCCAAGGGCTGGAAGCGGACGGTCTACGAGCTCAAGGGCGGCCTCAAGCAGATCGACTACAGCCCCGACGGCGGCCATCACTTCGTTCGCGTCGCCATCAACAGCTCGCCCGACTTCGCCGACGCCTACCAGCACCAGGTCGATCTGGAACAGCAGTTGCAGCGACTGGTCGACTACAAGCGCGTGACCTTGAAGCAGAACATCTACCGCGACCGCAGCGGTTCGCTGTGGGAGTACACCTGGCACGCGTTGAAGAAGGACCCGCCGCACGTCGCCGGTCCGCGGCACGCGATCGAGGAGACGTACTACGCGCGTTCCGGCACCGAGTACGCCATCTACATGTCCACCCCGGAACAGGACTGGGCGAAGACCAGCAAGCAGTTCAAGTGGGTGCTCCAGGGCTGGCAGGAGCCCAACGAGGGCTGATACGGCCGAAAACCGCTGGTCGATCGGCCCGTCTTGGCCGATCGGTGCCCCGGAGCGCGCGGGTCCGGTGAGGCATGATGGGGCGCATGGGGACCGAGGGCGCCGACTTCCGGGTGATCGCGGGCCGTTACCGTCTGGAGGCACGCATCGGGCGCGGCGGCATGGGCGTCGTGTGGCGGGCCGTGGACCAGGTGCTGGGCCGGCGCGTCGCGGTCAAGGAACTCCTCCCGGACGACTCCCTCGCCGAGGGCGACGCCCGGCGCCGCCGGGACCGTACGTTCCGTGAGGCACGGGCGGTCGCCCAGCTGCGGCATCCGCACATCATCGTCGTGCACGACGTGGTGGAACAGGACGAACGCCCCTACCTGGTCATGGAGTTGGTCGACGGCGGCTCGCTCGCCGACCGCATCTCACGGCAGGGCCCGGTCGACGCCGCCGAGGCCGCGCGGATCGGCGTCGCCCTGCTCAGCGCGGTGCGCACCGCGCACGAGGCGGGCGTGCTGCACCGGGACATCAAGCCCGCGAACGTGCTGATCGAGTCGGACACCGGCAGGGTCGTGCTGACCGACTTCGGCATCGCGCAGGTCGAGGGCGCCACCACGCTCACCGAGACCGGCTCCTTCGTCGGCTCGCCCGAATACACCGCGCCGGAGCGGATGTCGGGGCTGCGCACCGGCCCGGAGTCCGACCTGTGGTCGCTGGGCGCGCTGCTGTGCACGGTGCTCAGCGGCGAGTCGCCGTTCCGGCGCGACTCGCTCGGCGGCATCCTGCACGCCGTGGTCGCCGCCGAGATCCGGCCACCCGCCGAGGCGGAGCCGCTGCTGCCGGTCGTACGGGGGCTCCTGGAACGGGATCCCGACCGGCGGCTCGGCGCGGCCGAGGCCGAGCAGATGCTGCGGACGTTCCTGGAGACGGGCCGGACCCCGGAGGCGCCGGACGTGTCCGGCCCCAGCGCCACCGGCCGCGTGCACCGGCTCGGCGTGGGCCGGCCACCGAGGCCGGGTGCGGCCAAGACCGGTACGGCGGGGGGACGCTCGGCACGGTCCGGTGCGACCGGGGGACGTACGGCGAAGTCCGCCGCGACGGGGCGGGGTGCGCCGGAGGGCGCCGCGCCGTACACGCCGACCCAGCGGGACCTTCCGCACGGCGGGCCGCCGCCGTCCGCCGCGGCCGGCCCGCCCGACGGGCCCCGGACCCGGCCGCCCTCCACGCGCGGGGTGCTGGTCGCGGCCCTGCTGATCGCCGCGCTGGCCGGGGCCGGCGTCTCGGCGGCGGCACTGCTGCTGCACCGGGACGGCGGCGGGGGAGGCGGCAGCCCCGGCGGCACGGCGACCTCCCCGGCGACCGGTGCCGGTACCGGCGCGCCCTCGTCGCCGACGGCGCCCCCGAGCCCCACCACCTCCCGCCCCACCGGCTCGGGCTCGGCCGGGCCGCGCACCGCGCCCTCCGGTTACCGCACGGCCCGGGACCCGGCCGGCTTCTCCCTCGCCGTACCGCAGGACTTCACCCGCAGCCCGCAGGGCGAGCGCGTCTTCTACCTCTCGCCCGGCGGCACCTTCCGCCTCGGTGTCAAGGCCGCCGATCCCCAACCGGGCGGCCCGCAGGCCGTGATGAACCGTTCGGCCGCCAACGGCCCGTCCGCCAACCCCGGTTACCACGACGGCCGGGTCACCCCCACCACGCACGACGGACACCCGGCGGCGCTCTGGGAGTTCACCTGGAACGGCTTCAGCGCGGCGGAGGGCCCGCGCCACACCTACGACCTGTGCTGGGAGGAGGCCGGGCGGATGTACGACGTATGGGTGTCGGCGCCGGTCGGCAAGGTGCGGGAGGCACGGGAGTACTTCGACGTGGCGGTGGACACCTTCTCGGTCACGGGTTCGTGACCGGTTCGTCCTCCGTGTGGCTGGGGGCGCGCATGGCGCGATATGGATGATGCATGAGCAGTGACGGGGGAGTCGGGCCCGGGACCGACGACACGACGAGTTTTGTTCTGCAACCGCCGCAGCCGCAACCGCAACCGCGGTCGCACACGCAGCCGCAGTCGCAGCCGCCGCCCGTCCCGCCCCGGCAGCCGGAGGCGGGCGCCGGGCGGCGGCTCGTCGCCGGCCGGTACCGGCTGCTCGGCAGGCTGGGCCATGGCGGGATGGGGACCGTGTGGCGGGCCCAGGACGAGACGGTGGACCGGGAGGTCGCCGTCAAGGAGCCACGCGTACCGGACCACCTTCCCGAACGGGAACGCGCCAACGCCTTCGAGCGCATGCGCCGCGAGGCCCGCGCGGCGGCCAGGCTGGACCACCCGGCGGTGGTGAACGTCCACGACGTCGCGCTCGTCGACGGCCGGCCCTGGATCGTGATGGAGCTGGTGCGCGGCCGCAGCCTCGGCGACCTCCTGCGCGAGGGCACCCTGGACGCGCGCGAGGCCGCCCGGATCGGCCTGCAGGTGCTCGGCGCGCTCGAGGCGGCGCACGCGGCGGGCGTCCTGCACCGGGACGTCAAGCCCGACAACGTGCTGCTCGGCCGGCACGACCGGGTGGTCCTCACGGACTTCGGGATCGCGCAGATCGAGGGCGACACGCGGCTCACGGACACCGGCGGCTTCGTCGGCTCCCCCGAGTACATCGCGCCGGAGCGGGTGCTGGGGCAGCGGCCCGGCCCGGCGAGCGACCTGTGGTCCCTGGGCGTGCTGCTCTACACGGCCACCGAGGGCGTCTCGCCGTTCCGCCGCAGCAACACCCCGGCCACCCTCCAGTCGGTCCTCAACTCCACCCCGGCCGCCCCCGCGTCCGCCTCCGGCCCGCTGGCCGAGGTCATCGACGGGCTGCTCCACAAGGACCCCGCGCACCGGCCGCAGGCGGACCGGGTACGGACGCTGCTGGAGGCGGCGGCCCAGCCCCCGGCGCCGCCGCCGGCACCCACCCGGCCCGCCCAGGTGGTCACCCCCGCCAGGCCGGCCGGTCGCCGCCTCGGCCGCACGACGTGGCTCGGCGCGGGTGCGGCGCTGGTCGTGACCGCGGTGGTGGCGTACCTGGTGCTCGCCGACCCGTTCGCGGGCCCGCTGCCCGACGGCTGGGCCCGGCGCCCGGCCCCGAAGCTGGGCGCCACCCTCGCCGCCCCGCAGAGTTACCAGGTGGTCAGGCCCGCCAAGGACGACTCCGACCAGAACTGGGTGACGTACGAGGACTGGGGCGGCGGCATCTGGATCACGCTGGACCTGGCCAGGAAGTCGCAGGACTCCCTGAACCAGATCAAGAACAGCGCGCGCTCCCAGATGTACGCCGACGACGAGAAGTTCCGCGGCGACGGCGACTACAGCCTGCAGATGCCCGGCGGCGCGAGGACCCGCCCGGACGACACCACGACGTACCACGGCAAGGAGGCCGCGAAGAACACCATCGTCTACACGACCAACGACAGCCAGAACCCCCGCCCGCGCGAGCTCCAGATCTTCTACTACCGGACGAGTGGCGGCGACCTGTACAAGCTCACCGTCGGCTACCCGGGCAAGGGTGACTTCACGGCCCGCGGCCGCGACGTGGCCAGGGCGGCGATCGCGAACCTGGACATCAAGAAGCTCTGACCCCTCGGGCGCCGCGGTCCCGGTACCGGCCCGGTGTGGTCCCGAACTGCCGGCTGAAGGCGTGCGAGAGGGCGTACGGGCTGCCGTACCCGGTCTCCCTGGCCACGGTCGCGAGCGGCGCGTCCGTCTCGCGCAGCCGTCCCGCCGCCAGGGTCAGTCGCCACCAGGTCAGATACGCCATCGGCGGGCGGCCGACGAGGGAGGTGAAGCGGCGGGACAGGGTCGCGCGGGAGACACCTGCCGCGGCGGCCAGCCGGTCGGTGGTCCAGGGGGCCGCGGGGTCGGAGTGCAGGGCGCGCAGGGCCGCGGCCGTCGGGCGGTCGGTCAGGGCGGCGGGCCAGCCGCCGGTGCGGGCGTGGGCGGCCCAGGCGCGGATCACATAGACCAGCAGCAGGTCCAGCAGGCCGGGCAGGACCAGGCTCGCGCCGGGACGGTCGCCCTCCTCGTCCAGCTCACGGGCCAACAGGCCGACGGCCGCCCGCAGTTCGGGGGAGCCCGTATCGCCGTCCGGCAGGTGCACCATGTCGGGCAGTCCGGCCAGCAAAGGGTGCGTCCGGCTGCGGTCCAGGCGGTACTTGCCGCACAGCAGCCCCACCTCGGGCCCGGCCCCCGGCAGCGGCAGGTGCGGCTTTCGCACCTCCTCGAAGGGCACCGCCCGGCGTGCCGCGTCCGGCCCCGCCGCGGCGTCGGCCAGCACATGCCCGGCGCCGTGCGGGACCAGCACCACGTCGCCGGCGCCCAGGGGCACCGGTACGCCGCCGTCGTCCGGCAGCAGCGTGCAGGCGCCGCTCAGGACGACGTGGAAGCCCGCGCCCTCGTACGGCGCCAGCCGTACGGCCCAGTCGCCGCTCACCCGCAGCCGGCTGAAGGAGGGCCGCCCGACCCGGACGGCGGAGATCGCATCGCTGACCACGTCCATCGGACACCTCCCTGAGAGTCGCCGAGTGTCCCTGTGAGACGGCAGCGTATTCGACGGAGCCGGAGAAGCATTGGGATGCTCACCACGGGCATTCTAGGTTGGGGGTATGGCCGAAGACAGCGTGCAGAAGTTCCTGATCGGAGATGTCGAGGTCCTGCGCATCGTGGAATGGCAGGGCCCCACCGCACCCGCCCGGCGGCTCGTGCCGGACTGCGGTCCCGAGTTGTGGAAGGAGTACGAGGACCAGCTCGTCCCGGAGCACTGGGAGCCCGGTGCCGATCTCGCGGTGTCGGCGCTGCAGACCTGGGTGGTGCGCAGCGCCGGGCGGACGGTGCTGGTCGACACCGGGGTGGGCCGGGACCGGGAGCGGCCCGGCAACCCGCTGTTCCACCGGCGCCCCGGCGACCTCCCCGGGCGGCTGCGGCGGGCCGGGGTGGATCCCGGCGAGGTGGACCTGGTGGTGAACACCCACATCCACGCCGACCACTGTGGCTGGAACACCCATGACGTCGACGGCGAGTGGGTCCCGACCTTCCCGCGCGCCCGGTATCTCCTGCCGGCCCCCGACGACCGCCACTTCGGTCCCGAGGGCGGATACGCCGGCGGGGTCCGGGTGGACGACCGGCTGCTCTACGAGGACAGCATCGCGCCCGTGCACCGGGCCGGGCAGGCCGTGCTGTGGGAGGACACCCACCGGATCGACGAGCACCTCGTGCTGGAGCCCGCCCCCGGTCACACCCCGGGCTCCTCCGTGCTCCGGGTCGAATCCCGCGGCGAGCGGGGCGTGTTCGTCGGCGACCTCCTGCACAGCCCGGTGCAGATCCTGCGCCCCGAGTGCAGCAGCTGCTTCTGCCTCGACCCGCGGCAGGCGGCCGCGAGCCGGCGACGCGTACTGGAACGGGCGGCAGCGGAAGGGGAGTTGGTGGTACCGGCCCACTTCGCCGGAGCCGGCGCGCTGGAGGTGCGAAAAGCGCGACACGGCTTCACCCTGCACCGATGGGCCGCCTGACCTCCCACCGGCAGCCACGGCCCGCTTCTCGCGATGCTGACGGATCGGCCGTGTCCCGCCCCGGCCGGTGACGACTGGTCGCGCGTGCTCCGCTTCGACAAGGGTGTGGTGCTCGCGGTACTCATGTGACATGAGTGGAGACGGCGAACACCCGCCCGACGCACATCAGATCGCCGACGCACGTCTGATCGGTGGCCGCTACCGGCTGGCCGGACGCCTCGGGTCCGGGCCCTCCGGGACCGTCTGGCGGGCCCTGGACGAGCAGGAGCCGGGCCGCCGGGTCGCCGTCAAGGAGCCGCTGCTGCCCGGCGATCCGGACGGCGACGAGGACAGCCGCCGCATCGCCCACCGGCTTCACCGGGAGGCCCGCGCCGCGGCCCGGGTGCGCCATCCCTCCGCCGTCACGGTGTACGACGTCGTCACCGAGGGCCAAGTCCCCTGGATCGTCATGGAGTTGGTGGCGGGCGAGTCGCTGCGGGAGGCCCTGCGGCGCGGCCCCCTCCCACCCGGCGAGGCCGTCCGGATCGGGCTCGCCGTCCTCGGCGCCCTGCGCGCCGCCCACGCCGTCGGCATCGTCCACCGGGACGTCAAACCGGCCAACGTCCTGCTGGAGTCCGGCACCGGGCGGGTGGTCGTCACCGACTTCGGGACCGGCGCCGGGCACCCCGAGGACGCGCCCGCCGGTTTCGTCGCCCCGGAGCGTGCCGCGGGGCCCGGCGCCGGCCCGGCCTCCGACCTGTGGTCCCTCGGCGCCCTGCTCCGCGCCGCCCTCGCGGACACGGACCCCGGCCCGCTGGCCCCGCTGCTGGACCGGCTGCACGCCGACGAACCCGAGGCCCGCCCGGGTGCGGAGGAGGTCACCGCGGCCCTGCAGGAGTACCTCGGGCTCACGCCCGTACCGGACACGGCGCCCGAAGCCGCACCCGAGCCCCCTTCGCCGCCCCCGCCCGTCGACCCCCCGCGCCGCACTCCGCGGACCGCGCTCGGACTCCTCCTCGCGAAAAAAGCGGGGTTCGAATGATCCTTCTGCCCGCCGCCGTGCCAACGCGCTGATCAGCATATTCGCTGCCAGTGATCACTGGCAGTGTGTGAGCACTCGGTGAATCCCCGTTACCGACGGGTACACAAAGGCTGCGTCGCGGCATACCCTGCGCGTCATGACGGACACGCAGGCCCCGGACAGCACCGGCACCAACCCGCTCGCGCCCGCCCCCGAGGGCGCCCGCACCGCCGCCGACGTGGTCACCCCGGAACTGGTGGCCCAGCTCACCAAGGGCGTCGTCGGCTCCGGCCGTACCGCCAACCACACCCCGTTCACCGGCGAGAAGCTGGCCGACCTGCCCGAGTCCACCCCCGAGGACGTACAGCAGGCCTTCGAGGCCGCCCGCGCCGCACAGGCAGTGTGGGAGAAGACCCCGGTACGGCAGCGGGCCGCCGTCCTGCTCCGCTTCCACGACCTGGTGCTGCAGCGGCAGGCCGAGGTGCTCGACCTGATCCAGCTGGAGACGGGCAAGGCCCGGCTGCACGCGCACGAGGAGGTGCAGGCCGTCGCGGTCGCGGCCCGCCACTACGGCCGCAAGGCCCCCGCCTACCTGCGGTCCAAGCGGCACACCGGCGCCGTCCCCACGCTCACGAAGGTCACCGAACTGCGCCACCCGCGCGGCGTCGTCGGCCAGATCGCGCCCTGGAACTACCCCCTGGAGCTGTCCGTCGGCGACGCGCTGCCCGCCTTCGTCGCCGGCAACGCGGTCGTGATGAAGCCGGACACCGAGACCTGCCTCACCGCGCTGTGGGCCCGCGACCTGCTCATCGAGGCCGGCCTGCCCGAGGGCGTCTTCCAGGTCGTCCTCGGCGAGGGCCCGGTCGTCGGTCCCGAACTCGTCCGGCACGCCGACTACGTCTCCTTCACCGGCTCCACCCGCACAGGGCGCGAGGTCGCGCAGGGTGCGGCGGCCCGCCTGGTCGGCGTGTCCCTCGAACTCGGCGGCAAGAACGCCATGCTGGTGCTGGACGACGCCGACATCGAGAAGGCCGCCGCCGGCGCCGTACGGGCCTGCTTCTCCTCCGCCGGACAGCTCTGCATCTCCATCGAGCGGCTGTACGTCCACGAGTCGGTCGCCGACGCCTTCCTGGAGCGCTTCGCCGCCCGCACCCGTGCCATGCGGCTCGGCAACTCCCTCGCCTACGGCGCCGACATGGGCTCGCTCGTCGGCGAACGCCAGCTCAAGACCGTCGAACGGCACGTCGAGGAGGCCGTCGCCAAGGGCGCGAAGGTGCTCGCGGGCGGGGTCGCCCGCCCGGACATCGGCCCGTACTTCTTCGAGCCGACCATCCTCGACGGCGTCGAGGACTCCATGTCCGTGTGCGAGGAGGAGACCTTCGGCCCGGTCGTCTCGATCTACCGTTTCAAGACCGACGACGAGGCGATCGAGCGCGCCAACGCCACCCCGTACGGCCTGAACTCCTCCGTCTGGACGAAGAACGCCGCGCGCGGCCGGGACGTCGCCGCCCGCCTGCGCACCGGCACGGTCAACGTCAACGAGGGCTACGCACCCGCCTACGGCAGCGTCCAGTCCCCGATGGGCGGCATGAAGGACTCCGGTCTCGGCCGCCGTCACGGCTCCGAGGGCATCCTCAAGTACACGGAGGCCCAGACGGTGGCCCAGCAGCGGTTGCTGCCGATGGCGCCGTCACTGGGCATGACGGACGAGGCCTACGCCCGCTTCATGAGCACGAGTCTGCGCCTGATGAAGGCATTCCGGTTCCGCTAGAAGTCCCCCGCCCGCCAACCCCGTTCGGAAAACCCCGTTCTCGACGAGGAGAGCACGTGTCGCAGGAGAAGTCTGTCCAGACCCGGGACGAGGACGGGTACGACTACGACGTCATCGTGGTCGGTTCGGGGTTCGGCGGCTCGGTGTCCGCCCTCCGCCTGACCGAGAAGGGATACCGGGTCGGCGTGCTCGAAGCCGGCCGCCGCTTCACCCGCGACGCGTTGCCCAGGAACTCCTGGGACCTGAAGAACTACCTCTGGGCCCCCAGGCTCGGCATGTTCGGCATCCAGCGGATCCACCTGCTCGGCAACGTCATGGTGCTGGCCGGCGCGGGCGTCGGCGGCGGCTCGCTCAACTACGCCAACACCCTCTACGTACCGCCGAAGGCCTTCTTCGACGACCCCCAGTGGCGGGACATCACGGACTGGCAGGAGGAGTTGAAGCCGTACTACGACCAGGCCCGGCGCATGCTGGGCGTACGGCTCAACCCGACGATGACCCCCTCCGACGTCCATCTGAAGGCGGCGGCGCAGCGGATGGGCGTCGGCGACACCTTCCACCTCGCCCCGGTCGGCGTGTTCTTCGGCGACGGCAAGGACGCCGACGGGACGGCGAAGGCCAGGCCCGGTGAGCAGGTGAACGACCCGTACTTCGGCGGCGCCGGCCCGTCCCGCAACGCCTGCACCGAGTGCGGCGAGTGCATGACCGGCTGCCGGCACGGCGCGAAGAACACCCTCAACGAGAACTACCTCTACCTCGCCGAGAAGGCGGGCGCGGTGGTCCACCCCATGACGACGGTCGTGTCCGTCACGGACGACTCACGGGGTGGGTACGCGGTGGCGACCCTGCCGACGGACCGGAAGAAGAAGGGCGAGGGCCGGCTCTTCACGGCGCGCAGGGTCGTCCTCGCGGCCGGCACCTACGGCACACAGACCCTCCTGCACCGGATGAAGGCCGGCGGCCAGCTGCCGTACCTCTCCGCCCGGCTCGGCGACCTGACCCGCACCAACTCCGAGGCACTGGTGGGTGCGCAGACCGACAACCGCCGCTATCGCAAGGCGACCGGCGAAGCGAGGGCCGACTTCACCCGGGGCGTGGCGATCACGTCCTCGATCCACCCCGACGAGAACACCCACATCGAGCCGGTCCGCTACGGCAAGGGCTCCAACTCGATGGGCGGCCTGTCCATCCTCCAGGTCCCCTACGCCGAGGGCTCCTCGCGCGCGCTGGCCTGGCTGGCGAACGCCGCCCGGCACCCGGTCCTGGTCCTGCGCTCCCTCTCCAACCGGCGCTGGTCCGAGCGGACCATCATCGGCCTGGTGATGCAGTCGCTGGACAACTCCCTGACGACGTACCTGAAACCGGACGGCGTCGGCAAGGGCCTGCTCACCGCCCGCCAGGGCCACGGCACCCCCAACCCCAAGCAGATCAAGGCCGCCACGGAGGCCGCCTCCGCGCTCGCCGCCGAGATCAACGGCTTCGCGGGCAGCAACGTCGGCGAACTGATGGGCACCCCGCTCACCGCGCACTTCCTCGGTGGCTGTCCCATCGGCGACTCCGCGGAGACCGGCGTGCTCGACCCCTACCACCGCCTCTACGGGCACCCCGGCATCTCGGTCGTGGACGGCGCCGCGGTCTCGGCGAACCTGGGCGTGAACCCCTCGCTGACGATCACCGCGCAGGCCGAGCGCGCGATGTCCTTCTGGCCGAACAAGGGCGAGGAGGACCCGCGTCCTGCGCAGGGTGCGGTGTACGAGCGGCTGAAGCCGGTGGAGCCGCAGGCCCCGGCGGTTCCCGCGGAGGCGTTCGGCGCGCTGCGCCTGCCGTTCCTGGGGATGCCGGCGGTACCGCCGAAGGAGTAGGGCGGTACCGCGCCAAGAACCGGCGCGGGTATGCCGAAGGGGCCTGCACCCCCCTCCTGGCGCAGGCCCCTCCGGTTGTGCGACCGCGCCTTACGCGGCTGCCGCCTTACGCGGCTGCGTCCGAACCGGCGCCCTTGCGGCGACGGACGGCGAACACCGCTCCGGCGCCGAGGACGACGGCGACACCGCCGACGAGACCGATGGTCGGCAGCATGGAGCTGGAACCGGTCTCCGCGAGCGAGCCGGTGACGTCCTGGGTGTTGCTCTTGCCCGGCTTCTGGGTGGGAACCGGGACCTGGCCGCCCTCCTGGGGCTTCGTCCCGCCGGTGTCGGTGCCGGCCTTGACGATCTTGATCAGGTAGGCGGCCTGGTCCGAGCCGATGCAGTTCTTCTCGTCGTCGAAGTACATCCCGCCGCCGATGGTCAGGCCCTGCCCGACCGGCGCGTTGGCCTTCACGTTCAGCCGGAGCTGGTAGTTCACCGTCTGGCCGGCCTTGATGGCGGCGAGGTCGAGGTAGCCGTTGGAGTGGCCGGCGCCGTCCTCGACGTCGTACCAGGCTCCGTCGTACTTCACCTGGAGCTGGACCTGGCTGGTCTTGAAGGCGTACTGGGCGTTCGGGTCGCTCGGACCGACACCCGCGTAGAAGATGACGTCCTTGAGGTCGCCCGACGTCGGGTTCTTGACGCTGAGCGTGAAGGGGTGCCAGCCGCTGCCCACGGCGATCTCGCCGGGCAGGCCGCTGAGCGAGGCGTGGATCTTGGACTTGTAGCCGGCGTCGTCCTGCTCGCAGATGCCGGTCGGCGTGGTCGGCTCACCACTGGGCTCGGCGCTCTCGCTGGGCTCGGTGGACGTGGACGCGGAGGCGGACGCGGATGCCGACTCGGACGCGGAGTCGGAGGCGGACGCCGACGTGCTCGCGCTCGCGGAGTCGGAGGCCGACGCGCTGTCCGACGGCGTGCCGGCGGGCGAGCTCGCGTCGGCGGCCGGGCTGGTGCTCGGGTCGGCCGCGGGAGTCGTCTCGGTCGCGGCCGGGCTGCTCACCGAGGAACTCGGCGAGTCGTCGGCGAACGCGGCAGGGGCACAGACGAGGGCGAGCGGCGCGAGGGCGGCCGTCGCGGCCGCGGTCATCATGGCGCGGCGAAGCTTCATCGAGGACCTCTTGTGGGGCTCGCGTGCTGCCGGGGGGCGGCACGTGGTCGGAGGCCTCCGTGTGTGGGGCACGGGCATGGCCGTTGGTTGCACAGGTGAGACCCGTGGCCTGTGAGGAGGGTTGTGCGTCAGCCGACAGGAGGTTTCTGTGAAGTGGCTCACATTTGTCGGGGCATGACGAAGGGCCCCGCGGGACGGAGGGACCGCGGGGCCCTTCTTCTGGCCAGCACCGGCGTCAGGGCAGCGCCGGTGCCCGGGGCGGCGCCGGGGGGTTGCGCCGCTGGTTCATGGCCCCGGCCCCGGCCGTGTCATCGGCGGGCCGGGCCGGACGGTGTGCGGCAATGCCGTTTCCGTGCCGTTGTCTGCGCGGGGACTTGGGGCTTCTGCGCGCAATGTTTGTTTTCCGCATGCTTGCTTTCCCGCCGGTCGGCCCCGGGCGTCCCCGGAGCCGACCGTTCTCTAGGGTGACCGGGCTGCTGTCCCCTGCCGTCCGGTCACTTCCCTGGAGCGAGGTCCCACGGCGTACGGCACGACCCGTACGCCTCATCGCCCCAGCGAGCCACGCGTGGTTCTGTCGGGCCCGCCCCTGGCTGGCACGGACACCCGGCTCAACGAAGTGCGGCGCGAGCCGGTCACGCGCCGTACGGGTGAGACGTCGTTCGAACTCAGATACGGCCCCGGCACAGCTCGAGCAGGGTCATGGCGAGGCCGGTGCCCGGCTTGCCGAGGGCCTCGCGGTAGCGCCCGAGGATCTCCATCTCACGGGAGAGGTGCACCCGGCGCCCGCCAGAGGCGATGCGGGTCTGCTGGACCACGGCGGAGACGGCCATCCGCTCCTGGATGAGACCGATGATCCGGTCATCGAGCACGTCGATGCGCTCACGGGCGTCGGCGATGGTCTCTTCCGGGGAGGTCATGGTCTCTTCCGGGGAGGTGGTGGTCATGTCGGGGCTCCTTGACGAGGGTGTCGGTGATGCCCCGGAACGACAGGACCCGGAAAACGCAAGGCGCCCCGGGCCTTGTCGGCCCGGGGCGCCTGGGAAGTCGCTTGGCGTTCGCTCAAGCAGCACGACCATGGCAGCCGGCGGGCCGGTTGCCATAGGTAAAGAGGAAGGTCGAGTGCGTGAGCATGGGTGCAGTATGCCACGGCTCCTTCCGGAGAGGGTCCCCGGCCGCCCCCGTTAGAATCGGAACCACAGACCCCCGCCCAACCGCCGGAAGGCACATCGTGTCATCAGCGACCCCCGCTGCCGCCACCCCCGACACCGTCCTGGTCGTCGACTTCGGCGCGCAGTACGCCCAGCTCATCGCCCGTCGCGTCCGCGAGGCCCGGGTCTACAGCGAGATCGTGCCGAGCACCATGCCGGTCCAGGAGATGCTCGCCAAGAACCCCGCGGCGATCATCCTGTCCGGAGGCCCGTCCTCGGTGTACGAGGCGGGTGCCCCCCGCCTCGACCGCGCGATCTTCGAGGCCGGCGTCCCCGTCTTCGGCATGTGCTACGGCTTCCAGCTGATGGCACAGTCCCTCGGCGGCACCGTCGACAACACCGGCGCCCGCGAGTACGGCCGTACCGACCTGCACGTCTCCAGGACGTCCTCCACCCTCTTCGAGGGCACCCCGGACGAGCAGCACGTGTGGATGTCACACGGCGACGCCTGCTCCGCCGCCCCCGAGGGCTTCACGGTCACCGCGTCCACGGACGTCGTCCCGGTCGCCGCCTTCGAGAACGACGAGAAGAAGCTCTACGGCGTCCAGTACCACCCGGAGGTCATGCACTCCACGCACGGTCAGCAGGTGCTGGAGCACTTCCTGTACCGCGGCGCCGGCCTGAAGCCGAACTGGACGACCGGCAACGTGATCGAGGAGCAGGTCACGGCGATCCGCGAACAGGTCGGCGACAAGCGCGCGATCTGCGGCCTGTCCGGCGGCGTGGACTCCGCCGTCGCCGCCGCCCTCGTCGCGCGCGCCATCGGCGACCAGCTGACCTGCGTGTACGTCGACCACGGCCTGATGCGCAAGGGCGAGACCGAGCAGGTCGAGAAGGACTTCGTGGCCGCGACCGGCGTCAAGCTGGTCGTCGTGGACGCCGAGGAGCGCTTCCTGACCGCGCTCAAGGGCGTCACCGACCCCGAGGAGAAGCGCAAGATCATCGGCCGCGAGTTCATCCGCGTCTTCGAGCAGGCGCAGGCCGACATCATCGCCGACGAGGGCCCGGCCGTGGAGTTCCTGGTCCAGGGCACCCTGTACCCGGACGTGGTCGAGTCCGGCGGCGGCACCGGCACCGCCAACATCAAGTCGCACCACAACGTCGGCGGCCTGCCCGAGGACCTCGAGTTCAAGCTGGTCGAGCCGCTGCGCAAGCTGTTCAAGGACGAGGTCCGCATGGTCGGCCAGGAGCTCGGCCTGCCGGACGAGATCGTCCAGCGCCAGCCGTTCCCGGGCCCCGGCCTCGGCATCCGGATCGTCGGCGAGGTCACCAAGGAGCGGCTCGACCTGCTCCGCGACGCGGACGCGATCGCCCGCGAGGAGCTGACCGCGGCCGGCCTCGACCGGGACATCTGGCAGTGCCCGGTGGTGCTGCTCGCCGACGTCCGCTCCGTCGGCGTCCAGGGCGACGGCCGCACCTACGGCCACCCGATCGTGCTGCGCCCGGTGTCCTCCGAGGACGCCATGACCGCCGACTGGTCCCGGCTGCCGTACGACGTCCTGGCCCGCATCTCGACCCGGATCACCAACGAGGTCCGGGACGTCAACCGCGTCGTCCTCGACGTGACCTCGAAGCCGCCGGGCACCATCGAGTGGGAGTGACCCCCACGGCCCCTACGTGCGCCTGATCGTGCGCAGGGGCTCACCGGGCCGCCAGACCTGGACGACCAGATACCGCTCGTCCTCGACGTAGGTCCGCACGACCTCCGTCAGCTCGGTACGGAAGAGGTGGAACGGCTCCGGCGGTTCCACCTCTTCCGCGTAAGACCTCTTCCCCTCGCCCCCGACCTCGTACGCCCGCCCCGCGATCCGTACGTCCCCGCCGCCCGTCCCCGTGTCCTCGCCCGGGTTCGCCTGGAGCGCGAAGCGCGCATCGCGCCGCAGGTCGAGGGCCTTTCGCGAGCCCGCCATCATGCCGAGCCACAGCTCGCCGCCGCGGAAGTCGGCCTCCAGGCCGGAGGTGCGCGGCGAGCCGTCCCGGCGGAGGGTGGCGAGGACATGGTGACGAAAGGCCCGGAACCGCTGCTCGACGGTCATCGCCAGCTCGGGCTCGGCGCAGACGAAGGCCGCCCAGTTCATCCGTGTCATACGCGCCAGTCTCACCGGCAAACCAGACACCTTCTGTCGGGTATCCGCCGCGTACGTCATCTTTACAAAACAGCTCTGCCCTTTTGCGCTGACCGGCGGTAACTTCCGGCGCATAGAGCAATCCCAGCGCTGGAGGACCTATGCACGGGCCCACCCCGCCCCTGCCGCTGCCCACCGACCAGCTGCGGTTCGCCATGCCGCCGATGTTCGACTCGGTGGAGGACGAGCGCCGGCACCGCAAGGAGCGGCTCGCCGGTGCCCTGCGGATCTTCGGGCGGACCGGGCTCGAGGACGGGGTCTCCGGGCACATCACCGCCCGCGACCCGGAGTTCTCCGACTGCTTCTGGGTCAACCCGTTCGGGATGTCGTTCAAGCACGTCACCGTCGGCGATCTCGTCCTCGTCAACCAGGACGGTCAGGTCGTCGAGGGCCGCTACCACGTCAACCAGGCCGCGTTCACCGTGCACGCCCAGGTCCACGCCGCCCGCCCCGACGTCGTCGCCGTCGCCCACTGCCACTCCGTCTACGGCCGCGCCCTCGCCGCGCTCGGCGAACTGATCGACCCCATCACCCAGGAGAGCTGTGCCTTCTACGAGGACGTGGCCCTGTACGACGCCTACTCCGGCGTCACCGTCGACGTCGAGGAAGGCCGCCGGATCGCCGGGGCCCTCGGTTCCCGCAAAGCGCTCGTGCTGCGCAACCACGGACTGCTCACCGTCGGTGACTCGGTGGACGCCGCCGCCTGGTGGTTCCTGTCCATGGAGCGGTCCTGCCAGGTGCAGCTGACGGCGAAGGCGGCCGGCCGGCCGGTCCTCATCGACCACAAACTGGCCGTCGCCACCCGCGAACAGCTCGGCGGCGACCTGGTGGCCTGGATCAACTACCAGCCCCTGTGGCAGGACATCAGCCGCAGCGAGCCCGACCTGCTCAGCTGACCCGGAACCTCGCAGAACGTCCGGACCGGCTCAGCTGACCCGGAACCTCGGCGGGGCGGCTCGGACTGCTCCCCTGATCCGAAGCCCCGGCGGGCGGCTCGGCCTGCTCGGCCCAAGCCTGGGCGGGAGGCCGGGCCCGCTCAGCCGAAGCCCCTCAGCACGGCCGCCTTGGTCCTCGCGAACTCCTCGTCCGTGAGCACCCCGTCCCGGTGCAGCTCCCCCAACTCCCGCAGCCGGCGCAGCAGTACGTCATGGTGGTCGGCCCGCCCCGGTACGGCCGAGCGCTGCCGGCCCCGGTCGTCGTAGGCGCCACCCGTGCGGGTGGAGGGGTGCGGCAGGCGGGCGGTGACGGCCGTCGCGACCAGCGCGGTCAGCAGATCGCGCCGCACGCTGCCCCACAGGTCCAGGGTGTAGGGGTCCCGCTCGGGCGGCAGCTTGGAGAACACCGTCTCCGGGGTCACGAACCGGAGAAACCCGTCTTCGTACCCGGAGTTGGGCAGCCACTCCACCTGCACCAGATCGCCGAGGCCGATGATCCGCGGGCCGGTCGCGCGTTTGACCCGGTCGGAGGTGTCGGCCCAGTCGATGCGCACCTGTGTGCCGTCGAAGGAGACCGTGCCGTCGGAGGACCGCACGGACACCGGTACCGGCGGGCCCGGCAGCAGATAGGCGGTCGTCGGCTCCTTGGGGACCCGGTCGAGGAGCAGGGCGTGCCGGATCTCCTCGGCGACGTACTCCGCGACCCCGCCGCGGTCCGCGTCCACCGTCAGCCGGTAGGGGTCGGCCGGGTCCGGCAGCCGCCCACCCGTCGCCTGCAGCAGCGGATCGGCGCCCTCGCGCAGCCGCATCCTCAGCCGGCCCCGCTTGCGCTCGGGTTCGTAGACCACGTCCGAGACCGCCTCCAGCGGCACGGAGACCTCGCCGTACGTCTGCCGGAACAGCGGAACGCAGCGGTGCAGTCCGGGGGTGATCCGGATCGTGTTGCCGTCGAAGGCCCAGGACCCGTCCCGCTGGATGATCTCGGCCATACGGGAATTCTCGCAGCCGGGTCAACACGGCGGCTCGTACTTCACCCGCCGTGACCCGGTCCGGGGGTCCCGGACGGCCCGGCGTAGGGCACAATTCGCTGTCGATGCAAGGGACTTGTGCGGCGGCGAGGCCTTCCCCGGAGGGCCCGCCGGCCGCGCCGGCAGGTCGTGGGGAAGGCGGGCGCAGGTCGTGGCGGTGCAGGAGGCGAGACAGGGCACTGGTGCCGGGCACTTGGGCGGCTGCGCCTGCGGGGACTGTCCGCACGGCGCCCGGGAGGGACACCGGCGGGCCGTCGCCGCTTTCCTGCGCCGCCGGGACGAGTTCGCGGCCGGGCAGGGCCTGCCGGTGGCCGTGGCCCACTCGGCCTCGGCCTCCCGACAGTGGGTCTCCGAGGAACTGACCCAGGGGGCGGAGGCCGTCGCCGAACGCGGCCGCACCGAGGGCGAGGCATGGCTGGCCCGGCTGTGGCTGCGCACGGTCTGCACCGTGTGGGGCGCGGTGCTCGCACTGCTGCTCGGCGAGGCGCTCACCGCGGTCGGTGCGGGCTGGACCGGCGCCCGCACCGCGGCCCTGACCGCCGCGCTCGTCGTCGCCGGTGTGCTCGGCGCCGCCTCCTGGCTGCACCGGGCGCGTGGCGGGGCGCTGGCACCGGTGATCGGCGAGGACAACCGGATGTCCACCTCCCGTACGGTCGCCGCCTGTTGGGTGCTGTTCGTCGGCTACGCCGTCCTGCTGCTGGCCGCCCGGCTGGCCGCCGCCTCCGACCACACCGAACGCGACGCGCTGATCTCGGGCCTCGACCTCGAGCGTGGCGCGGGCGTGGTGACCGTCCTCGCCGTGGTGTGCGGCATCGCCGTCCTGGTCCGCCGGGTGGTGGGCCTGCGCATTCTGGCGCAGCGGCTGCAGAAGGTGCCGGCGCACCGGCCGCGCGCCGCCGACCTGCTCACCGACGACGCCGGCCGGGGCGCCTTCACCGACATCCAGTACGTCGCCATCAGCGCCGTCGCCCTGCTGTTCGCCGCCGTCCGGCTGGCCCGCCGCCCCGACCAACTGCCCGACCTGCCCTGGGGGCTGGGCATGGTCGTGCTGATCTCGGCCGTGACCTACCTCGCCGGCAAGTACGCCGAGGGCGGCCGCCCGGTCGTCCTCTCCGTCGTCCGCGCCCGGGAACCCGGCGACCTGGACGGGCCGATCCGCACCGGCGACGACATCGAGATCCGCGGCGCCGGTTTCGTACCGCCCGGCGCACAGAGTGCCGACCGGCTCTCCCGCATGGTGGTCCGCATCGGCAGCGTCGACGTGCACGTCCCGCTGGTCCCCGTCACCGGCGGCTTCAGCAACCCCACCGACAGCGTCCTGACCGTGCCCGTACCCGCGGATGTCGAGCCCGGCGCGGTGGAGGTGCAGGTGGTCACCGCGGCCGGGGTGGCGACCAACCGCTGTATCGTCCAGGTGACGGAGTGAGCGGCGGGGGAGCGGCGGACCGATGAGCGAGAGCGTCCTGTCGGTGATACCGGCCGACCCGCACTGGCAGCCCGCACCGGACGCCGGGAAGCATGCCGCGGCCCTGGTCCTGGAACTGGTCTCCGCCTCGACGGACGGCACCGAGGCCGACCCGGACGACGTCGAACTGGACGTCGACCGGCACGATGCGATCGCCGCCGTCGACTGCGGCCAGAACCTGATGCGCATCGGCTGCCCGCACTGAGGTGCCTCCGTCGACCGCGACGGGTGCGCGGACCTGCTGGAGGAACACAAGGGCCTCCTGCCCACCCTCGACATCACCACCCCCTTCTGCACCACCGACACCTCCCTGGACCGGCGGGGCTACGACTGGCCGTGCGGTTTCGCCCGCTTCGAGATCGCCGCCTGAATCCGCAGCGCCCTCTGCTCACGCCCGAGGAACCGGCCACCGTCGGCCGGGTACTCGGCCGCCCGGTGCGGCAGATCCTGGGCCGCGTCCGAGCGGAGCCCGACGACCCCGCCCGGCCTCCTCGCACGAGGGGCCGAAATCCGGAAAAACATCCGGGTTGGGATTGAACTGCTCCTCCTTGTCGTACGTATGGTCAAAGTGAGGGGGCGGAACTGCGGGCGAGAGGCGGTCGGCGACGATGACTCACGGCATGCGGACGGACACGCACATGAACCGGCTGAACGGTTCGGGCGGATGGCGGGACACCGCCGCCCACTACGCCCTGCTGCCGTTGCGCGTCTTCCTCGGCGTCACCTTCATCTACGCCAGCCTGGACAAGCTCACCAGCAGCTCCTTCCTGAAGTCCGGCGGCGCCGGGTCCATCGGCGACACCATGCGCTCGGCCCGCGACTCCGCCGCCATCCCGGCCCTGGTCGACCTGGCCCTGAAGGCCCCGGTCGGCTTCGGCTACGCCATCGCCCTCGGTGAACTGGCCGTCGGCATCGGCACCCTGCTCGGTCTGCTCGCCCGGCTGGCGGCGCTCGGCGGCGCGCTGATCTCGTTCAGCCTGTGGATGACGGTCAGCTGGTCGACGACCCCCTACTACTACGGCAACGATCTCGCCTACTTCATGGCCTGGATCCCCCTGATCCTCGCCGGCGCGCCCTATCTCTCCGTGGACGCGGCCTGGCGAGCCCGCCGCCGACAGCGACTGGGCGGCTACCGCTAGCCGACACCGGACACCCACGGCGGTCGGCCACTCACCCACTGCCGACCACCCACCGACAGCCGGACCCCGGCGTCCCGCTGGATCTCGGCCGTCAGCGGCTTTCGGCGTCGCCCCGTCTCCGTATGCCCCGGGCCACGGCCGCCGTGGCACCGGCGAGGAACAGGCCACCCACGATCAGCGGCACGACCGCGAACCACGACGTCTCCCACAGGCCGGCCGCGTCTCCCGCGAAGACCACACCGGTGGCGGTGACGAAGAGACCGGCGACCAGCTTCCCGGGCTGGAACTCATGACGCAGCACGATCGACCTCCACCTGTCCCACACCGACCTTCAACGTGAGGTCCAGCGTGCCCGTGGCCTTGGCGCCCTTGGCCGGCGCCAGCGTCACGTTCTTGAGCCTGCGCGGCTGCACGTCCACGTCCTTCCTGCTGTCCCCGGGCAACCGGATGTCTCCGACGCCCACCTCGATGTCCATCCGCACGGTCGCGTCCGCCGGCACGATCACCTTCAGCTGTCCCGCGCCCACGTGGGCGTCCGTCGCGACCGTCCGCCCCTTGCCCGGACGGACCCGGCTCAGGTCCAGCGTGCCGCGCCCGGTGCCGAGGTCGTACGCCGGCCGTACCTGGGCCGTCGCGGCGGGCGTCCAGGCGGTGTCCCTCCAGCGGGTGGTGATGTCCTTGGGCATGGCCGCCGCCCCGGCGAGCAGCGCCGCCGTGACGATCGCCAGGAAGACCGTCCCGGCTCCCGTGCGGCCGAGGAACGCGCTGATCGTGATGCCCAGGCCGAAGACCGCCAGGGCGCACGCCAGACCGGTCTGCAGGCTGGTGCCCAGCGGGTGGGTGTCCCACGTGAGCCCCGTGCCCAGGCCGCCCGCCACCAGGGCGAGCAGGAACACCCAGCCGCCGATCCAGCGCGGGCCGCGCGGTCTCGGGGGCGCACTCGGCTGCGGCTGCTGTATGGCACCGGGGTGCGTCCAGGGAGTGGCGATGCCGACGTCGAGCACCGAGGTGAGGTCCCGGTTGCGCGCGTCGCCGGGCCCCCACAGATAGCCCGTGCCGCCGACGTGGCTGCCGTCCTTGACGATCGGGTCCCGCCACCACGACGGGTAGATCGCGACGACCGGCGGCGCCTGGGCCTCCGGCGGCGCGTCGGCGGCGGCCTGGGCGGCGAGCGGGTCGGGATCGGTGGCGCCGCGGCGCCGCGACCAGTACCCGGCGCCCGCCAGCAGCAGGGAGAGCACCACGGCGAAGGCCAGCACCCCGCCGTTTCTCAGCATGGTCAGGAGGACGCCGCAGCCGACCAGGGCGAACAGCACCGCGGCGAGCGCCTGGCCGTCGACCCGGCCCGTCAGCAGCTTGCGGACCTCGTTCTCCTCCTCGTCCTCGTACGGCACCAGCAGCCAGGCGAAGCCGTAGAAGATGAGGCCGATGCCGCCGGTCGCGGACAGCACGGCGAGGGTGATCCGGAAGACCACCGGGTCCATGTCGGTGTGCCGGCCGAGGCCCGCGCACACGCCCGCGATCATCTTGTGCCCGCGGTCACGGCGGAACCCCTCGGGGGCTCCGGCGCCGTGCTGCTCCTGATCCCGCTGCAGTGCGTCGGCGTGCGTATCGGCGCCGGCGCCGGCCGCTCCCGTCTTCTGCGTCGCGGCGGGCGCGGCATCCGTCGGTCCGGTGCCCGGGGCCGGGCGCGGGCCGGTGCCGGGTCCCGGACCCGTCGCGGCGTGCTCGTGATCCGTCATGCGTCCATGGTGACGGCCCGGCCGCCGCCGCGGCAGTCGGGACGACCCTGGCCGAACCCTGAAATCGGCCCTGACACGAGGCGGGGAACCGTTCGAGCCGCCCGCGGCCGCCCCTGCCCGGTCCTCCCCGACCGGGCCCCGAGGAAGATCAGGGGCGTCTCGGGGGCCGACCCTGATGCCTGGCCCCGCCGGGCATGTGACCATCGTTGGCATGCCGGAAGCCGCAAGCCTGCCAGTCGACGACCCGCGGCCGCCGCGCAAGCTCTACCGCAGCAGCGACGGACGCTGGCTCGGCGGAGTGGCGCGGGGCCTCGCCGGGCATCTCGGGCTGCCCGTCATCTGGGTGCGACTCGCGTTCGTCGGCCTTTTCATGGCCAACGGCCTCGGCGCGCTGCTGTACGCGGCGTTCTGGTTCTTCGTCCCGCTCGGCGTCGGTGGCGTGGGAGACCACAAGCCACCACTGGTCGCCACGGAGACCGCGCCGGGCGGCCGCCGCAGACTCGTGGCCCGCAAGCCGGACCGCGGGCAGATCGTCGCCCTGCTCCTCATGGTCATCGTGTCCATGGTCTTCGTGGGCAGCGTCAATCCGACCAGCGCGGCCAAGGCGTATCTGCTGCCCGCCGTCCTCGTCGCGGCCGGTGTCGCCCTCGTCTGGCGTCAGGCCGACAACGCCCGCCGGGCCCGCTGGGTCGAGGTCGGACGCCGGCGCCGCACCCTCACCCTGCTGCGCGCGGCCGGCGGTGTCCTGCTCGTCACGGCCGGTGTGTCCGCCATCTTCGTGCTGCAGGGCTCGGCCGCCCATCTCGGCGCGGTCCTGCAGGCGGCCCTCGCCGTCCTCGTCGGCATCACGCTTCTCGCCGGCCCCTATCTGGTCCGCATGACCCAGGACCTGTCCGAGGAACGCCTGATGCGCATCCGCGCCCAGGAGCGTGCCGAGGTCGCCGCCCACGTCCATGACTCCGTGCTGCACACCCTCACCCTGATCCAGCGCAACGCCGACAACGCGGGCGAGGTGCGCCGCCTCGCCCGCGCCCAGGAGCGAGACCTGCGTACCTGGCTGTACAAGCCGGAGGGCACCGGCAGGGACGAGGCCGACGAGCCGGACACGGTCGCCGAGGCGGTCCGGCGCAACGCCGCCGAGGTGGAGGACAAGCACGGGGTGCCCATCGAGGTCGTCGTCGTCGGCGACTGCCCACTGGACGAGAGAACCGGCGCGCAGATGCAGGCCGCGCGTGAGGCAATGGTGAACGCCGCCAAGTACGGTGGCGAGGGCGGCGCCGTACAGGTCTATGCCGAAGTCGAGGGGAGGACGGTGTTCGTGTCCGTGCGCGACCGCGGGCCCGGCTTCGACCTCGACTCGATACCCGCCGACCGCATGGGCGTCAGAGAATCGATCATCGGCCGCATGGAACGCAACGGCGGCACGGCCCGGCTGCGGTCCGTGCCGGGCGGTGGCACGGAGGTCGAGCTGGAGATGGAGAGGGCGGAGAAGACGTCATGAGCGACGCGACCGAGGCGAACGGCACGGCGGGCACCCCCGAGGGGGCCGCGTCCGGCGCTGTCGGCGGCGCGGGCGGACGGCACGTACGGGTGGTGCTCGTGGACGACCACCGGATGTTCCGCACCGGCGTCCAGGCAGAGATCGGGCAGACCGCCGAGACCGGCGTGGAGGTGGTCGGCGAGGCCGCGGACGTCGACCAGGCGGTCACCGTCATCACCGCCACCCGGCCCGAGGTGGTCCTCCTCGATGTCCACCTGCCGGGCGGCGGCGGCGTCGAAGTGCTGCGCCGATGCGCGCCGTTGATGGCGGACGCCGAGCGGCCCGTCCGCTTTCTCGCGCTGTCCGTGTCGGACGCGGCGGAGGACGTGATCGGCGTGATCCGCGGTGGCGCCCGCGGCTATGTCACCAAGACCATCACCGGCACCGACCTGGTCGGTTCCATCTTCCGGGTCCAGGAGGGCGATGCCGTCTTCTCCCCGCGCCTGGCCGGGTTCGTCCTGGACGCCTTCGCCTCCACCGACGCCCCGCCCGTGGACGAGGACCTGGACCGCCTCACCCAGCGCGAGCGCGAGGTGCTCCGCCTGATCGCCCGTGGCTACGCCTACAAGGAGATCGCCAAGCAGCTGTTCATCTCGGTGAAGACCGTCGAGTCCCATGTCTCGGCGGTCCTGCGCAAGCTCCAGCTGTCCAACCGCCACGAGCTGACCCGCTGGGCGACGGCCCGCCGGCTGGTCTGACCCCTGCGGGCCGGGCCTAGGCCACCCGGGTCGCCCCCGCGAACGGCATCAGGTCGAGGGGGGCCAGCCGGACCGGTGCCGAGGGGTTCGGGGCGTGGATGATCTGTCCGTCTCCCACGTAGATGCCGACGTGGCTGATCCCGGAGTAGAAGAACACCAGGTCCCCCGGCTGGAGTTCGGAGCGGGAGACGCGTCGGCCCGCGTCGATCTGGGCGTAGGTGGTGCGCGGCAGGGAGATGCCGGCGGCGCGGTAGGCGGCCTGCACCAGCCCCGAGCAGTCGAAGGCGTTCGGGCCGGCCGCGCCCCACACATAGGGGCTGCCGAGCTTGGCGTAGGCGTAGTCGACGGCAGCCGCGGCGCGCGCGTTCGGGGCGGTGACCGTCCCGGCCTGCTCCAGCGCGTCCCGGGTGTCCGAGGCCGAGCGGGAGGCACGTCCCGGCAGAGTGACGTCACCACCGGTGATCTGGGCCCGCTGCTGTGGAGCGAGCTGCGCCAGCAGTTGGCGGGCCGCGTCCAGCTTGGCGGTGATGGCCTTCTTCTGCCGTCGCAGCTCGGCCTGCCGGGACCGCAGCGACGTCAGCTCGATGCGCGCCGCGCCTCGCAACTGCTCGATCTCCCGCAGCTGTCCGCGCACCTGGGACACGGCGGCGGCCTGCCGGTCACCGGCCCGCTCCACGAACGCGGCGTCGTCCAGGTACCGGTCCGGGTCGCCGGACAGCGCCAGCTGCCAGGTCGGTGCGAAGCCGCCCTCGCGGTACTGCGCCGCCGCGAACGAACCCAGTGCGTCCCGGGCGGTGTTGAGCCGTTGCTGCTTGCGGGCGGTCTCGTCCCGCAGCGCGTTCAGCCGCCGCTGCGCCGCGTCCGCCTTCTCCCTGACGCCGTCGTACGTCTCGGTCGCGGCCTCGGCCTCCTGGTACAGCTCGTCCACCTTGGCCTTCACCTGTGCCGGCGTCAGCTGTGGCTCGGCGTGACCCGTCCCGTCGAACCCCGTCGCGGTGGCCGCGCCCGCCAGGGCGAGTGTGGCGGCCGTCCGGGCCGTATGCCCGCCCATCGAACGTTGCCGGGGCTTGCGGTGCGCTGCCACCTGGACCGTCACGTCCTTCCGTACGACTCGCACGACCGAGAGGTCCGTGCGTCCGGCGGCGGCCCGCACAGGGGAAGCGGGCCACCGCCGGACCTTCTCGGCGGTGGTGGCCGACGGCCGCCCCTGGCCCGGGCGGCGGTGGGGAGCCGGTCACCTGGGGGAGGACGCTAGGCCCGACTGTGACGACTGGGTAACGCAGTGTACGGAACTGGCCTCGACGGACCGGAATGTGACCGCAAGTGACCGCACGGCCGGTCTGGAGTCGTCGGCTTCACGCAGCGTGGTGACCGAAGCCCGGAAAGCGGGACGGAGGCGAGGCTCCGGGTGCTATGGGGCGCATATATGCAAGATCGTCCGCGCGCTCGCCGACCGCTGTGGCCGGGGCCGGTGACAGGAGGCTGCTGGGCCCCTGGTTAGGCTCCGGGCCCATGGACGTACTCATCCATCTCTTCGTCGGCCTGCACATCATCGGCATCGCCGCGCTGCTCGGCGGTTTCCTCACCCAGATGAAGGCGATGGGCCAGGGCACGGCCCGGTTCGTGCCCGGCATGCTGCACGGCGCACTGACCATGCTGGTCACCGGCGTGGCCCTGGTCGGTCTCAACCAGGCCGACGACCACCACGTCAACACCATCAAGATCGGCGTCAAGCTGGCGCTGCTGGTCGTGATCCTTGGACTGGTCTACGTGAAGCGTGACGAGGAGAAGATCGACAAGGGCCTGTTCGGACTCGTCGGCACGCTGACCATGACGAACATCTTCATCGCCGTCCTGTGGACCTGACGGTCATCCGTCCCTGCCACCGGCGGGGGCGGCGAGCGCCGCACCGGAGGCGACCAGGACGCCGGCACGCGCGCGTGGGACGGTGATGCGTCGGCACGCGCGCGTGGACGGCGCAAGTGACGGGGCCGGCCGCCGTGTCCGGGGGGCGGATGGTCAGCCCGGTCGTACGACGCTGTGGATGATCGACTCGCCGCCGTAGTAGATCGACTCCTCGCGGACGTACGCGCCCGGCTTCGGGGCGTGGATCATCATGCCGTTGCCTATGTAGACACCGACGTGGCTGATGTCGTCGTAGAAGAAGATCAGATCGCCTGGCCGCGCGTCGGCGAGCGAGACCGTGGTGCCTGCGTTGACCTGGTCGTACGTGGTGCGCGGAAGCGTGACGCCGGCGGCCTTCCAGGCGGCCTGGGTGAGGCCCGAGCAGTCGTAGGAGTCCGGGCCGGTGGCGCCCCACACATACGGCTTGCCGATCTGCGCGCGGGCGAAGGCGATCGCCTTCTCGGCCTTCGTGTCGTACGAGCCGGACGCCGTGGATCCGGTCGAGCCGGAGCCCGTCGAGCCGGAGCCGGAGCCGGTGCCCGAGGACGACGACGAGCCGGCCTGCTGCTGGGCCGCCTGTTGCTTCGCCAGCTCGGCCGCCTTGCGCGCCGCCTCCTGCTGCTGCTCCCGCTCGATGGCGGCCAGCCGGGCCTTCTCCTGGGCCGTCAGCTGCGACAGCAGCTCGCGCGCCGAGGCCAGCTTCTGCTGGACGGTGGACTTGGCGGTCTGCAGGTCGTGCTGTGAGTCGGTTAGCGTCTGCAGGCTCTCCGCGGCCTCCCGCCGCTTCTTCATGGTTGCGGCCTGCTCGCCGATGTAGTCGTCGACCGCGCTCTTCTCCCGCGAGGTCAGCCGGTTCATCAGCTGCGTCTGGTCGAAGTAGTCCTGCGGGTCGTTCGCCAGCAGGAAGGTGGCCGTGTCGGGAGCGGCGGTGCCGGTGCGGTACTGGGCCGCGGCGAAGGAACCCAGTTCTTCGCGGGCCTTGTTGAGGCGTGCCGTGCGCCGGGCGAGGTCGTCGCGCAGGGCGTCGACGCGGCCCCGCTGTCTGACGGACCGCTCCTTGGCCGCGTCGTACTTCTCGGTCGCCGACTCCGCCTGGCGGTAGAGGTCGTCGACCTTCTTCTCGACCTCCTCCAGGCTCGGCTTGGCGTGATCGGTACTCGGGGCGGCCTCGGCGGTCTGCGAGAGCACGGCCATGGAGGTGAGGGCGGCGGTGGCGAGGGCGGGGGTGCGAAGGCCCGTTCCGATGGTCCCGCCGGGGCGCGGCTTGCGGTGCGACGCCAAGGGAGGCGACTCCTTCCAATGGGCCGCCTACCGGGTTAGCTGTCGGGTTCGGGCGGTGGTTCGGAAGGGTTGCCCTACGGTGGCGTCCCGGGTGGGAGCCGGCCGATTCACCCCAAAGTCGGTGGGTCCCCGGCTCCGGGCGCCATGCGGGCGCGCCGGACTCGGCGGAGGCCGCGCACGCGGCCTGACGGCAACCTAGCCAACTGGTGTGACTAGTGTGAAGGTTGGTGCGTGATATGTCCGATACATTTTCGTGATCTGAGCCCGGAATCGCGTCTGCGTCATCGGGTGATTCCGCAGCGTAAGGAAGGTTTTCCGCATTGGCCCGCGCCGGTCGGTTTCTGGGACGGCGAACGGTTGTCGGTGGGGCGCCCTAGACTCGTAGAGCGATGAGCAGCCTCTTTGACGACAGCTTCCTGGCGGACCTCCAGCCCCCTCGCGGGCACGAGGAGGAACATCCGCCGCCCGAGGACGATCACGCTCCGGAGCCGCTTCCGGACGATCTGTTCGGCGGGAAGTTCGACGTGCCGCCGGACCGGGACGCCTACTACCGCGACGGCGCCCCGCGCCCCGCGCTCGACGCGGCGGCACTGCTGGAGGGGCTGAACGACAACCAGCGCGCCGCGGTCGTGCACGCCGGCTCCCCGCTGCTCATCGTCGCCGGCGCCGGCTCGGGCAAGACCCGCGTGCTCACCCACCGCATCGCCCACCTGCTCGCCGAGCGGCACGTGCACCCTGGCCAGGTCCTCGCGATCACCTTCACCAACAAGGCCGCGGGCGAGATGAAGGAGCGCGTCGAGCACCTCGTCGGCCCGCGCGCGAACGCGATGTGGGTGATGACCTTCCACAGCGCGTGCGTGCGCATCCTGCGCCGCGAGTCGAAGAAGCTCGGCTTCACGTCGTCGTTCTCGATCTACGACGCCGCCGACAGCAAGCGCCTGATGGCGCTGGTCTGCCGCGATCTGGACCTCGACCCCAAGCGCTTCCCGCCGAAGTCGTTCAGCGCGAAGATCAGCAACCTGAAGAACGAGCTGATCGACGAGGAGGACTTCGCCGCCCAGGCCACCGACGGCTTCGAGAAGACCCTCGCCCAGGCTTACGCGCTCTACCAGTCGCGGCTGCGCGAGGCCAACGCGCTCGACTTCGACGACCTGATCATGACGACGGTGAACCTGCTGCGTGCCTTCCCGGACGTGGCCGAGCACTACCGCCGCCGCTTCCGGCACGTCCTCGTCGACGAGTACCAGGACACCAACCACGCCCAGTACGCGCTGGTGAGGGAGCTCGTCGGCACCGGGGAGCGCTCCGCCGAGGAGGGCGACACCCCGCCCGGCGAGTACGACCTCCCGCCCGCCGAGCTGTGCGTCGTGGGTGACGCGGACCAGTCGATCTACGCCTTCCGGGGCGCGACCATCCGCAACATCCTGCAGTTCGAGGAGGACTACCCGAACGCGACGACGATCCTGCTGGAGCAGAACTACCGCTCCACGCAGACCATCCTGTCCGCCGCCAACGCGGTCATCGAGCGCAACGAGTCCCGCCGCCCGAAGAACCTGTGGACCAACGCCGGCCAGGGCGCACGGATCACCGGTTACGTCGCGGACACCGAGCACGACGAGGCCCAGTTCGTCGCCGACGAGATAGACCGCCTGGTCGACGCGGGCGAGGCCAAGGCCGGTGACGTCGCCGTCTTCTACCGCACCAACGCACAGTCCCGTGTCTTCGAAGAGGTCTTCATCCGCGTCGGCCTGCCCTACAAGGTCGTCGGCGGTGTCCGCTTCTACGAGCGCAAGGAGGTCCGGGACGTCCTGGCCTACCTGCGGGTCCTCGCCAACCCCGAGGACTCGGTGCCGCTGCGCCGCATCCTCAACGTGCCCAAGCGGGGCATCGGCGAGCGCGCGGAGGCGATGATCGACGCCCTCGCCCAGCGCGAGAAGATCAGCTTCCCGCAGGCGCTCAAGCGCGTGGACGAGGCGTACGGCATGGCCGCGCGCTCCACCAACGCCGTCAAGCGGTTCAACACCCTGATGGAGGACCTGCGCACGATCGTCGAGTCCGGCGCCGGACCGGCGACCGTGCTGGAGGCCATACTCGAACGCACCGGCTATCTCGCCGAGTTGCAGGCCTCCACCGACCCGCAGGACGAGACCCGCATCGAGAACCTCCAGGAACTCGCCGCCGTGGCCCTGGAGTTCGAGCAGGCGCGCGGCGAGGGCGAGTCGGTGGGGCTGGCCGACTTCCTGGAGCAGGTCGCCCTGGTCGCCGACTCCGACCAGATCCCCGACGAGGACGAGGAAGGCTCCGGCGTCATCACCCTGATGACCCTGCACACCGCCAAGGGCCTGGAGTTCCCGGTCGTCTTCCTGACCGGCATGGAGGACGGCGTCTTCCCGCACATGCGCGCCCTCGGCCAGACCAAGGAACTGGAGGAGGAGCGGCGCCTCGCGTACGTCGGCATCACGCGCGCGCGGGAGCGGCTCTACCTGACGCGGTCGGCGATGCGCAGCGCCTGGGGCCAGCCGTCGTACAACCCGCCCTCCCGCTTCCTGGAGGAGATCCCGCCCACCCATGTGGACTGGAAGCGGACGGGGGCGACGGCACCGGTCTCGTCCGGGCCGGCCTCCGGGATCGCGGCCTCGCTGTCCTCGTCCCGCTCGCGTTCCTCGGCGTCAGGCGCGTCGGGGTTCGCCACCCGGCGCACCGCGGAGAAGCCGGTGGTCACCCTGGCCGTCGGGGACCGGGTCACGCACGACCAGTTCGGGCTCGGCACGGTCGTCGCCGTGAAGGGCACGGGCGCGAACGCGGAGGCGACGATCGACTTCGGCGACACCAAGCCGAAGCGGCTGCTGCTGCGGTACGCGCCGGTGGAGAAGCTGTAGGTCCAAGGGCCCTCGCCGCTCGGCGAGGGCCCACGGGACCACTCAGGTGGGGTCGAGGCCGTGGCTGCGCAGCCACGGCAGCGGGTCTATGGCAGCCCCGCCCGCGGGCCGTACCTCGAAGTGCAGATGCGGCCCGGTGGAGTTGCCGGAATTGCCGGAGTAGGCGATCGGCTCGCCGGCCTTGACGACCGTCCCCGAGGCGACGCGGTAGCTGGACAGGTGGCAGTACCAGGTCTGCGTGCCGTCCTTCGCCGTCACGATCATCATGTTGCCGTAGGCGCTGTTCCACTTGGTGGTGACGGTGCCGTCGGTGGCGGCCATCACCGTGGTGCCGTAGGCGACGGGGAAGTCGATGCCCGTGTGCACGGACATCCAGTTCACGCCCGCCTGGCCGAAGTAGGCGCTGAGCCCCTTCTGCGTGACCGGCAGCACGAACTTGGGGCGCAGCCGTTCCTTGAGCGCGGCCGCCGCGGCGGCCTTCTTCTTCTCCAGCTCCTGCTGGTTCTTCAGGTCGAGCCGCTCCTGCGTACGGCTCGCCCGGTCGGCGAAGTCGTGGGCGCCGGCGGACAGGGTGTTGAGCTGGGAGTCCAGCTTGCTGTTGGCGGCCGAGGCCTTGACCGTGTGCGCGTCCGGGGCGGAGGCGGTGGTGTCCTGGCCGTCGTCGGTCAGCGCGCCGACCGAGGCTGCGGCGATGCCGGCGACGCCCATCACACAGGCCGAGGGCACGGCGACGGTCAGCAGCGCCGAGCGCTTGGCCGGCGTACGACGGCGGGAGCGCGCGGCACTGCGCGCGCCGACCCGCGTCGCCGGCGCGCTCTCTTCCTGGTCGTCCAGCAGGCCGGGCCCGGCGGGCGATTCACCCGTGACGCCCGATTCGTCGCCCCCGGTGTGCTGTTCGCCGAACGCGCTGCCCTCGTAGGGCACCTCGTCCTCGTAGGGCACCTCGTCCTCGTACGGCGTCGGGTCGTACGGCACCTGCGGGAAGGCCGAGGTCGCCTGCGGGCCGCCGGCCTGGTCGAAGACGGGTGCGGACTGCTGGACGAACGGTTCGGCAGCTTGCTCTGCCTCCATCGGGACGGCCTGGCCGCCGGAATTCCACTGCGTGGCGTCGAACGTGCCCGACTCGAAGGTCTGGGTGCCCCACGCCCACTGCTGGGTGGGGTCGGCGATGCCGGACTGGTCGGGCGGCAGCCAGGTGCTCGTGTCCCACTGGCCGCTGATGTCGTTGCCCGTCGCCTGGGCGGGAATCGTCCAGGCGGTGGAGTCGTAGACGCCGGAGTCGTAGGCGGCGTGGTGCTGGGCCGCGTACGGGTCGTAGTTCAGGGCCTGGCCGGTCTGCCACTGTGTGCTGTCGTACGCGCCGCTGCTCTGCTGGCCGGACAGGCTGCCGAAGAGCGGGTCGGCGGAGAAGGTGCCGGTGCCGTCCGGAAACCCGGTGGTGCCGTAGCCGCCGTACGTGGTGAAGTCACCGTAGTGGGCTTCATGCGTTCCGTACGGCGCGTAGTGCGCGGCGGAGGCGTCGGAAGCCGGGGCCGGGGTGGTCATGGTCCCCGACGGGTGACGGTCGTTCACCAACTTCTCTTTCGCCTCGACAACAGGGGCTGCCAGAGCAGTGCGGTGACTGTACCCGCCGGTACCTGGGCGCGACAATCTTCGGGTGGTTTCGCGCCCGCCGTAAACGGGCAATCGGCGGCGTTTCGGGGGGCGCCGGACACGAGTTTGGCCGAGAGTTCGATTGCTGTTCTATGTGTGGTGACTGTTCGTCACCTGTGCGTCACTCCGCCGTCGGATGCTTCACGCCACCATCACACCGCCGTCACGCCACCGTCAGACCGCCGGCGATCCGGTCCTCGGGGTGCGGGGAGTCGAGAGCCTCGCGTATTCCGGCCGCCACGGCGGGGTGCACCGGCAGGGCGAGATGCCCGATGCCGGTCACCCGGACGTTCTGCGCGTCGAGGTCCGGGTGCTCCAGGCGGGCCGTCTCCAGCGGCACCATCACGGAGTCCAGGTCGCTCCAGAAGCTGACGAACCGGGTACGGCAGCCGGGTGCGGGCCGATTGAGCTCCTCGATCACTCCCGAGCCGGGCCGCATCTGGCGCACGATCGGGTGGGCGTTGGCCAGAGGGGCCGCGCGGGTCCCCGAGTGCGGCGTACCCAGTGTGACGAGGGTGCGCACCCGCAGATCACCGCCCAGGCGCTGCACGTAGTAACGGGCGATGAGTCCGCCGAGGCTGTGCCCCACGATGTCGACCCGGTCGCTGCCGGTGCGCTCGCACAGCTCCTCGACGTGCCGGCCGAGCAGCTCGGCGGCGGCACGGATGTCGCAGGTCAGCGGGGAGTAGTTGAGCGATGCGACGTGCTGCCTGCCGTGCTGGGTGAGGTTGCGGCGCAGCAGCACGAACACCGAGCGGTTGTCGATGAAACCGTGCAGCAGCACCACCGGCGGGCCGGATCGGAGCGGCAGCTGGGTGGTGCCGCCCTGGGCGGGCAGGGCGGGGGTGCGGCGTTCCTGGGTGAGGCCGGTCGGATACAGCAGGAGATGACCGGCCAGGATCGCGGCCTCGAGGGCGGTCGCCTTGAGCAGCGCCACGGAGATTCCGGCGAGTCTGCCGGGCCACAGGCGCCGGCAGAACGGGAGAAAAAGTGGCAGTACTCCGGTGACCTTCATGGGCCGACCTCCTGTCGGCACGCCGGAGGACGGCTCGATCCCCCGTGTGCCCTCATGTCCCACCATGTGATTTCCCCCTCGCTGCGCACCGTAAAACTGCCGGTTGCGGGATGCTGGAGATAACGTTCGTTCACTTCGCGACGGTGGCGGAACGCGCCAAAAGTGCGGTACTTGTCGTTGGGGACGGAAGCGATCGCTTCCGTGGTCGTTTGATGGAGGCAGTGATGGGTGTGGCAGCCGGTCCGATCCGCGTGGTGGTCGCCAAGCCAGGGCTCGACGGCCACGATCGGGGGGCCAAGGTCATCGCGCGTGCCCTGCGCGATGCCGGCATGGAAGTCATCTACACCGGGCTCCACCAGACGCCGGAACAGATCGTGGACACCGCCATCCAGGAGGACGCCGACGCGATCGGCCTGTCCATCCTCTCCGGCGCGCACAACACGCTGTTCGCCGCGGTGATCGACCTGCTCAAGGAGCGCGACGCCGAGGACATCCTCGTCTTCGGCGGCGGCATCGTCCCGGACGAGGACATCCCGCCGCTGAAGGAGAAGGGCGTCGCGGAGATCTTCACGCCGGGCGCGACGACCGCGTCGATCGTTCAGTGGGTGCGGGAGAACGTCCGTCAGTCGGCTGCCTCCGGCGGTTGAGCGGCCGCCTCCGGCGGTCGGGCAGGCAGTTCGGCGAGTGGGGGCCGGTTCGGGGCGAGTTCCGCGGCCATGTCCGCGCGCAGCCGCAGTGTGGTCACCAGTCGCTGGAACGCCTCCGCCCAGTAGCCTCCGGCTCCCGGCGCCGCGTCCTCCCGTTCGTCTGGTATCGCCAGCAGCGCCTCGAGCCGGGTGGCCTGCGCAGGGTCCAGGCAGCGTTCGGCCAGCCCCATCACTCCGCTGAAGCTCCAGGGGTAACTGCCCGCGTCGCGTGCGATGTTGAGCGCGTCCACGACCGCCCGGCCCAGCGGCGCGGCCCAGGGCACCGCACACACCCCGAGTAGCTGGAACGCCTCCGACAGTCCGTGCGTGGCGATGAACCCGGCCACCCATGCGGCCCGTTCCGCCGGGTCCAGGGTGGCCAGCAGCTTCGCGCGTTCGGCCAGCGACACCGCGCCCGGCCCGCCGGCCTCCGGCGCTGCCGGCGAGCCGAGCAGCGCCCTCGACCACTCGGGGTCCCGCTGCCGCACCGCCGCCCGGCACCAGGCCGCGTGCAGTTCGCCCTGCCAGTCGTCCGTCACCGGCAGGGCCACGATCTCCTGCGCCGCCTGCCCGCCGAGCCGCTCCGGCCAGGTGGACAGCGGGGCTGCCTCCACCAACTGCCCCAGCCACCATGAGCGTTCTCCTCTGCCTGCGGGCGGTGTGGCCACCACACCGTCGCGCTCCATGCCGGAGTCACACTCGAGCGGCGCTTTCACCACGATCGCCGGCCGATTCCTCGTGAGGTCGAGGGCCACGCATGCGGCGGCCCGTACGGCCATGCGCGCGGCGAGCGCCGAAGCGGGCAGCGCCGACAGCAGCTCCGCCGCCGTCGCCCGCACATTGCGGCTGCGGTCGCCCAGCGCCTGCTCCAGGAACGGCTCGTCCGCGGCGGAAAGGCCCGTGCGCAGCGAGTCGAGGAACATCAACCGGTCCTCCGCCCGCTCCGTCGACCAGGTCGACGCGAGCAGCTCGTGCGCGAGCGCGGGCGCAACGGCGCGCAGCGCGCCCAGCAGGGCCACCCGCTCGGCGAACAGCCCCTCCTGCCACAGCTCGCGCACCGCCTGGGTGTCGCCGGGGTCGGGCAGCGCCGCACCGCCGCCGGGGGCCGCGCGCAGCGCGAAGCGCCAGTCCGTGTTCAGCCGGGCCAGCCACAGCGCCCGGGGGCCCGCGAACGCCAGCGCCGCCGGGCGCAGGTCCGTACGGCCACGGGCCGCGTCCAGCAGGGCGGGAAGTGTCTGCGGGGGTGCCGCGTATCCGTGGGCGTTGGCCGCCGCGAGCCACTGCGGGAGCAGCTCCATGAGGTCCGGTGAGCTGCCCCGGCGGCCGCCGCCCCCGCCGCCGGAACGGTCGGCCAGCAGCGTGGCGAGTCTGCGGGCCGCCGCGGGAGGCAGGGCCGGGCGGTGATCCTCGGGCGCCGGGTCCGGCCGGGCTGCCGCCCGCGCGGGCCGCAGCCCGGCCCGCCGCCGTACGGTCGCCACGGCGGCCTGGTCGAGGAGCGCCAGGGGTGCCTCGCGAACGGACCCGGCGTACGCCGCGGGGCGCCGGTCGGTGCCGAGGAGAGCGGTCGTGACCAGGTCCTCCCAGGAGATCGCCGGGGCAGCGGGGGCCAGGTCGGCCGAGGGCGTCGTCGCGTTCATCGCGTTCCTTTCCTTAGCGTCCCGACGGGTTCCGGCGGTTGTCGGCAGGCCGGCGGCCGGTAGCCGGGGCTCCGCCCCAGACCCCGCCGGGGGCTGCGGCCCTGGACCGCACCGCGCCCACCCACCACCCGACTCGGTCGTCGGAGGCCTCGCCGTGCCGGGCGTGTCCGAAGGTGCCGCGCCGTGCCGGCGGAGAGGTCAGCACAGTGGCACCGCCTCGCCCGGGCCCTGCGGCCAGGCCGTGAGCGGGGTGAAGCCGCGGTGGCCGCACTCGCCGAAGACCGTGACCGGGGCGCCGCCGGACAGGGCGACCAGCCGCCACAGGCCGGGGCGGGAACGGGCGGCCCGGGTCAGCGGCAGGGCGGAGTCCGTGTCCGCGTCGGCCAGCTGCCACTCGTCGCCGTCCGGGACCGGTATCACCTGACCCAGCGTCACCGGGACCGACTCCAGCCAGGGGTCGTCGCGCAGCGCCTCGCCGTACCGGGCCGCCGCCTCGGCCGTGTTCGTGCCCGGTGGGCGGAGTGCGGCCGGCTCGGGCGGGGCGAACCGCTCGCCCAGGGCGGACCGGGACTGGCCTGCTCCCGGATAGGCTGACAGCTCCGCGTCCAGCACCAGCCCGACCGGCAGGGACAGCTCCGGAGCCCGGCCGGCCGCGCCGTAGGACAGCAGCAGCCGGGTGCACTCCGAGGTGGCGCCGTGCAGCCAAATCCGGCGGGTCGTCAGTTTCGGGTCCACCGTGTCGTACTGGGCGAGGACCAGCCAGCGGTCGCGCAGCGGCGCGCCGTCCGCCGTGGCGGGCAGGCCCATCCGGGAGCGGACCGTGGCCACGAGGGCGTCCGGCAGCCGGTCGCGGCGCAGCCAGCCCTGGTCGAGCAGATGCAGCAGCGCGCACTCCTCCAGCAACCGGGCCGGCCAGCCCGCACCCGACGCCGGTATCGCCCCCAACTCCCGCACCCGTGAGGCCAGTCCGGGCGCCTGGGCGTCGACCATGCGGGCCGCCGTCTCGTCCCACAGGCCGTACCCCGCCTGCTCGGCCGCGGCCAGGCCGCCGCGCAGCAGGTCCGCGAAGCGCTGCTCCAGCTCCGTCGCACCCGCGGTGACCCGCTCGGCCCGGCGCTCGGCCCGCCGCCGGGCCGCCGCCGGATCGGCGGATCCGCTCCCCGAACTCCCCTCGCTCCGGGGCTGCTTGCCGTCGGCGCGCCTGCGTCTGTCCGCGAGCCACTGCTCGGCCCAGGCCGGCGGCTCTGCGGACGCCGGGACCGAGCCGTCGTCACCCGCCCACAGCAGAAGCAGTCCGAGCGCGTGCTTGCACGGGAACTTCCGGCTCGGACAACTGCACGTGTACGCCGGTCCGGCCGGGCCGGCGAGATCGACCACCGTCTGGTACGGCCTGCTGCCGCTTCCCTTGCACAGCCCCCACACCGTCCCCTCCCCGCTCCCCGCCTCGGACCACGGACCGGCCGCGCCGAGCTTGCCTCCCGCCGCGCGTGACGTGGCGTCAGGCGCCAGCGAAAGCACCTGTTCCGCGGTCCAGCGCACCCCCTGCTCAGTCATGCCTCCGACGGTACGCCCCGCCACTGACAATCCGTCCGGAGCGGGTGTCTCCGCAGGTCAGAGCGATTGTCAGTGGCGTGGTGCACGGTGGATGCCAGATCCGAACCGGCCGAGCTGGAGGGGGCCTCAGCCATGTCAGCCATGCCTGCGTCTGCCACGTCTGCTTCTGCGTCCGTGCGACCGACCACCGCCGGACCGACCGATGGCGAGGGCGCGTCCGAGAACGCACAGGCACTGCGACCGCACGCCGAGCACGCCTTCGCCGCCGAACTCGCCGCACTCGCCGGGCAGGACGACCGCCCGCGTCCGGCCCGCTGGAAGCTGTCGCCGTGGGCGGTGGCGACGTACCTGCTCGGCGGCACCCTGCCGGACGGCACCGTGATCACACCCAAGTACGTGGGCCCGCGCCGGATCATCGAGGTGGCCGTCACCACACTCGCCACCGACCGTGCCCTGCTCCTGCTCGGCGTGCCCGGCACCGCCAAGACCTGGGTGTCGGAGCACCTGGCGGCCGCCGTCAGCGGTGACTCCACCCTGCTGGTGCAGGGCACGGCCGGCACCCCGGAGGAGGCGATCCGGTACGGCTGGAACTACGCGCAGCTGCTCGCGCACGGGCCGAGCCGTGACGCCCTCGTGCCCAGCCCCGTCATGCGCGCCATGGCCGAGGGCATGACGGCCCGGGTGGAGGAGCTGACCCGTGTCCCGGCCGATGTGCAGGACACGTTGATCACGATCCTGTCCGAGAAGACCCTGCCCATCCCGGAGCTGGGCCAGGAGGTACAGGCGGTCCGCGGGTTCAACCTCATCGCCACCGCCAACGACCGGGACAGAGGGGTCAACGACCTCTCGAGCGCGCTGCGCCGCCGCTTCAACACCGTGGTGCTGCCGCTGCCCGAGAGCGCCGACGCCGAGGTCGACATCGTCAGCCGCCGGGTCGAGCAGATCGGCCGTTCCCTCGACCTGCCGGCCGCGCCCGACGGCATCGAGGAGATCCGCCGCGTCGTGACCGTCTTCCGCGAGCTGCGGGACGGCATCACCGCCGACGGCCGCACCAAGCTGAAATCGCCCAGCGGCACGCTGTCCACGGCCGAGGCGATCTCCGTGGTCACAGGCGGCCTCGCTCTGTCCGCGCACTTCGGGGACGGCGTGCTGCGGCCGGGTGATGTAGCCGCCGGCATCCTCGGCGCCGTCGTGCGCGACCCGGCGGCCGACCGGGTCGTCTGGCAGGAGTACCTGGAGACGGTCGTCCGCGAGCGCGACGGCTGGACGGACTTCTACCGCGCGTGCCGGGAGGTGAGCGCATGACCGACGACAGCCGCTGGCCCAAGGCCCATGGTTCCGGACCGCTGTTGCTGGGCGTGCGGCACCACGGCCCCGGCTCCGCCCGCGCGGTGCGCAGCGCCCTGGACGCCGCCCGGCCCGTCGCCGTTCTGATCGAGGGCCCGCCCGAGGCCGACGCGCTGATCCCCCTGGCCGCCGACCCGGACCTGCGGCCCCCGGTCGCCCTGCTGGCCCACGCCGTGGACGAGCCAGGCCGCTCGGCGTTCTGGCCGTTCGCCGAGTTCAGCCCCGAATGGGTGGCGATCCGCTGGGCCCTGGAACACGGTCTCCCGGCCCGCTTCATCGACCTGCCGGCCGCGCACACGCTCGCGTGGGAGGAGAACGAGAAGGAGAAGACCGCGGCGGATCCGCTGCCCACCGGTGCCGGCCCGGACAGCGGGGAACAGGTCCGGGTCGACCCGCTCGCCGTGCTCGCCGAGGCCGCCGGACACGACGATCCGGAGCGCTGGTGGGAGGACGTGGTCGAGCACCGGGGCCCGGGGGAGCGGGACCCCTTCGCGCCCTTCGCCGCGCTGGAGGAGGCGATGGCCGCGCTCCGCGAGCGGTACGGCGCCGGCGGGCACTCCCGGGACCTGGTCCGCGAGGCGCACATGCGGCTCCGGCTGCGCGCGGCACGCAAGGAGTTCGGGGAGGAGGTGGCCGTGGTCTGCGGGGCCTGGCATGTGCCCGCGCTGCGCGAGAAGTCCACGGTCACCGCCGACCGGTCCCTGCTGAAGGGCCTGCCCAAGGCCAGGACCGACCTGACCTGGGTGCCCTGGACCCACCGCAGGCTCGCCCGGTCCGGCGGCTACGGTGCGGGCATCGACTCGCCGGGGTGGTACGGCCATCTGTTCCACGCCCCCGACCGGCCGGTCGAGCGGTGGCTGACCAAGGTGGCGCGGCTGCTGCGGGAGGAGGACCGCATCGTGTCCTCCGCCCATGTCATCGAGGCCGTCCGGCTCGCGGAGACCCTGGCGGCGCTGCGCGGGCGCCCGCTGCCGGGGCTGAGCGAGACCACCGAGGCGGTGCGCGCGGTGATGGGCGACGGCTCGGACGTGCCGCTGGCGCTGGTGCACGACCGGCTGGTGGTCGGGGACGTCCTCGGAGAGGTCCCGGCGTCGGCGCCCGCGGTCCCGTTGCAGCGCGACCTGGCCCGGCAGCAGCGTTCGCTGCGGCTCAAACCCGAGGCGCTGGAGCGCGAACTGGAGCTGGACCTGCGGGGCGACACCGACGCCGGCCGCAGCAGGCTGCTGCACCGGCTCCGGCTGCTCGGCGTCGGCTGGGGCGAGCCGGCGCGGTCACGGGGGAGTACGGGCACGTTCCGGGAGACGTGGCGGCTGCGCTGGGAGCCGGAGTTGTCGGTGCGGGTCGCCGAGGCGGGTGTATGGGGGACGACCGTACGGGGCGCGGCGCAGGCCAAGGCCGAGGCGGACGCGACGGCCGCGCGGACCCTCGCCGATGTCACCGCGCTCGCCGAACAGTGCCTGCTCGCCGGGCTGCCGGACGCCCTGCCCGTGGTCATGCGGGTCCTCGCCGACCGGGCCGCGCTCGACGCCGACGTGGGTCATCTCGCCCAGGCCCTGCCCGCCCTGGTCCGCTCCCTGCGCTACGGGGACGTGCGCGGCACCGACACCGGCGCGCTGGCCGACGTCGCCGCGGGCCTCGCCGGACGGATCTTCGTCGGCCTGCCACCGGCGTGCGTCGCCCTCGACAGGGATGCGGCGGACCAGATGCGCACCCATGTCGACGCCGTGCACACGGCGGTTGGACTGCTCTCGCAGACGCCGGCCGCGGCGGGTGCCGGTGAGTTTGTTGGTGTGGAGGGGCGCGGTGATGCCAATGGGGGAGCGGGAACGGGGGATCCTGGCGCCCTCGGTGCGGGTGCGGGTGACGGTGCCGGCGAGCGCGCCGACCCCGGTGGCTTTGCCGGGACTGACGGGGGTGCGGGCGCCGGGACCGGGGCCGGAGGGCGTGCCGGGGGCGGTGCGGATGGCGGTGCCGTACCCAGTGCCGGGCCCGGTGACCTGCGCGACCGTTGGCGAGCGGTGCTGGGGACCTTGTCGTCGCGCGACAGCGTGCCCGGGGTACTGCGGGGGCGGGCGGTTCGGTTGCTGTTGGACGACGGTGAGTTGGGGCCCGGCGAGGCGGCGCGGCTGATGGGGCTCGCGCTGTCACCCGGGACTCCGCCCGCCGACGCCGCCGCCTGGATCGAGGGCTTCGTCGGCGGCGGAGGCGGACTGCTGCTGGTGCACGACGAGCGGCTGCTCGGTCTGGTGGACAGCTGGCTGACCGGGGTCTCGGTGGAGGCGTTCACGGACGTACTGCCGCTGCTGCGCCGCACGTTCGCGGCGTATGAGCCAGGGGTGCGCAGAACGCTCGGGGAACTGGTCCGGCGTGGCTCCGGAGGCGCGTCCGGCCGGACGGCCCGTGCTGCCATGACACCGGGTTTCGCCGCCGAACCGGACACCGAGCGCGCCGACGCCGTACTGCCGGTGCTGAGCCTGCTGCTCGGCCTGACCGGCCCAACTGGAAGCGACCCGACCGGGTGCGGCGTGGTCGAGGACAACAGCCTTGTGGGGGTGGGTGTATGACGGTCGGGTCGAGGCCGGTGGAGGTCGAGGACGCGGCGCGGGAGCGGTTGCGGCGCTGGCGGCTGGTGCTCGGTGGGGAGCAGGCGGACGGCACCGGGTGTGCGCTGTCCGGGCGGGACGCGGCGATGGACGGCACGCTCGCCGCCCTCTACGGCAAGGGTGACAAACCGCAGGCGGGACGGGACCGTTCGGCGGGGCTCGGCGCCTCGGCGCCGTCGGTGGCGCGCTGGCTCGGGGACATCCGCACGTACTTCCCGTCCTCCGTGGTCCAGGTCATGCAGCGCGACGCCATCGACCGGCTCGGCCTCGCCTCGCTGCTGCTGGAGCCGGAGATGCTGGAAGCGGTGGAGGCGGACGTGCACCTGGTCGGCACGCTGCTCTCGCTGAACAAGGCGATGCCGGAGACGACGAAGGAGACCGCGCGCGCGGTCGTGCGCAAGGTCGTGGAGGACCTGGAGAAACGGCTCGCGAACCGTACGCGGGCCACTCTCACCGGTGCCCTCGACCGCAGCGCGCGGATCAGCCGCCCGCGCCACCACGACATCGACTGGAACCGCACCATCGCGGCCAACCTCAGGCACTACCTGCCCGAGTACCGCACGGTCGTGCCGGAACGGCTCGTCGGATACGGGCGGGCCGCCCAGTCCGTGAAGAAGGAGGTCATCCTCTGCATCGACCAGTCCGGGTCGATGGCGGCGTCCGTGGTCTACGCGTCCGTGTTCGGGGCGGTCCTCGCCTCCATGCGGTCGATCAGCACCCGGCTCGTCGTCTTCGACACGGCGGTGGTCGACCTCACCGACCAGCTGGACGACCCGGTCGACGTCCTCTTCGGTACCCAGCTCGGCGGCGGCACGGACATCAACCGGGCGCTGGCCTACTGCCAGTCACAGATCACCCGGCCCGCCGAGACCGTGGTCGTGCTGATCAGCGACCTCTACGAGGGCGGCATCCGCGACGAGATGCTCAAGCGGGTGGCGGCGATGAAGGCGTCCGGGGTGCAGTTCGCGGCGCTGCTCGCGCTGTCGGACGAGGGCGCGCCCGCCTATGACCGGGAGCACGCGGCGTCGCTCGCCGCGCTCGGCGCACCGGCCTTCGCCTGCACGCCCGACCTGTTCCCCGAGGTCATGGCCGCCGCACTGGAGAAGCGGCCGTTGCCCATACCGGACACCGTGTGACGCGGGACACGAAAGGGGCGAGAAAAGGGACATGACTACCCATCGGTAACAGGGGGCTTGCGCGGTCTCCGGCGTGCCGTGCAAGGATCGGCGGAGCCCGTGTCGTACCGAGCCGAGGATGTCCAGCTCCTTGACCTTCCCAGCAGCCCTCCTTGGTACCACCGTGCGCGTGCTGCGTACGGCGGCCGGGCGGCGTGCGCTCCAACTGGCGCTGCTGGTCGGCGGACTGTTCGCGCTGGGTTTCCTCTGCGGCGAACAGGCGCACGCGGCCGACGGGACCCCGGTACCGGCGCAAGCGGCATCGGCTGCGCCGCCGGTGTCGGCTGCACCGCCGGTGTCGGCTGCACCGGCCGTACAGACCGTCCGCACGGCCACCGAACGGGCTGCCGCCCAGGTCCACTCCGCCGGCGAACGGGCCGTCACTCCCGTACGCGACGTGCTCAGCACCGTTTCCCGGACCGTCGGGACCGCGGTTGTCCAGGCCGTGGTCGACAAGCCCCGGGCCTCGGCGCCCTCCCTGCCGCTGCCCGACCTCGGTGACGTCGCGGACTCGCCCGTCCGGTTGACGCCGGGGCCGAAGTCCGCGGTGCCCGGCCCGCAGAAGCACATCGGTACGGCGGCGCCCGCTCCGGCGAAGCGGGAGCAGGACCAGTGGCCCGCCCGCGCCCAGGTCCGTACGGCCGTCGGCGCACCCGCGCCGGTCGCCGTGTACGGCCCGCAGGCCGCCCCCGTGCCGCAGTCCGTGGCGCACACCTTCGCGCACCACACCTCCACCCTGGGCGTCCCCGGCCGGCCGGCGCCCCCCGGGGACCCCGACGGTGTGCTCGGCAAGCAGGCAGCCGACGGCAGTTCCTTCCGCCACGGTGACGCGCACGCCGTCACCCTCGACGACCGGGCGCCCCTGTGGCTCGCGCCCGGCGCCGCCGCGCGCGTCGACGCGCCCCGCACCCGGGACCGGCACCGGGACATCCCCGTCTTCCCCGGCTAGGCAGCAGGGTCGACCTCCCCGCCGCGGACCTGTCGCGCGGGGGCGGAGCAGGTCTGCCCCTCCGTCCGGACCCTCCAGCGATCGGCGCTGTCGAGCGCGGTCGGCCGCCGAAGCGTTCACCGCGACCGGCGTTCAGCCGTCTCCGGACGTCCCCCTAGCCGATTCCCATCGACTCCAGTCGTTTCCGGCCACTTCAGGCCATTCCAAAGGACTTGACGCACGCAATGAACAAGAACATCCGTCGTTCGATCGTGATAGCCGCCGGTGTCACTGGTGCGTGGGCGCTCAGCTCGGCCGTCGCCAGCGCGGACGAGCTGTCCGACACCTCCGTCTCCGTGCCGGACGCGGGCACCGACAGTGTCGCCGGAACGGTCGACGGCGTCCTCTCCGGCGTCCACGACACCGTCTCCGGCGTCCAGAACACCGTCCAGAACACCGTCAAGGACACCGTCTCCGGACTGACCGGCACGGCCGGCTCGGCCACCCCGGCCCCCTCCTCCACCTCGCTCACCTCGACGGCGTCCACCGCCACCGGCACAGCCGACCAGGCCCGCCGTTACGTCGACGCCAAGGTCCCGGCCGCCGCGAAGATCCGGGGCGCGGAGGCCGTCAAGGGCGCTCAGGCGGCCCGCAGGGCGCGGGCGCACGTCCAGGCCGACAGCACGCACGTCGACAGCACGCGCCTCGACGGCCGCATCGCCCATGCGGCCCATGCCGCCGACCCGGCCGCGCACGCCGCCGCGACCGCGACCCGGGCCATCGCCCACGGCACTGTCCAGGACGAGATCGACTACCTCTTCGGTCCGCTGTCCTCCTTCGCGCCCGAGGTGGAGGAGGCCCTGGCGGCCGCCCAGACCAAGCTCCAGGCCACCCAGGCGGCCACCCGCCTGAAGGCGCAGGGTGTCGAGGGCGCCGTACGGACGACGGCGCAGCAGACCGTCGCGGCGGCGCAGGGCAGGACCGCCGGTGCCGCGAGCGCCGTGAGCGGCACGGCGGCCGGGGCGACCGGCGCGGCCGAGGCCTCCGTCGCCGGTGTGCCCGCGCATGTCACCGGTACGGCCACGGGCGCCGGGCAGCGGGTCGTCGGCACGGTCCGGGCCGTGCCCGGCGCGGTCACTCCGGTGGTGGACGAGACGACGGCCGCCGCCGTTCCACCGGTGGCCTCCGCGGCGGTGCACGGCGCGGTGCCGCTCGCCGGCCGGGCTGTGCCGGGCGTACAGGGCACGGCCGGGCATGCGGCGGCGGGCGGGTACGGGACCGTCCAGCAGACCGTCTCCGCCGTGCACGGGGTCGCCGGGGGTGCGGTCTCCGGGGCGCAGGGCGTCGCCGGGGGCGCGGTGTCGGGGGCGTACGGGACCGCCGAGGCCGCCGTGTCGGGTGTGTACGGGACCGTCGCGGGCGCGGTGTCGGGGGCGTACGGAACCGTCGCCGGCGTCGCCCCCGGTGCGTACGGGACGGCCGGGGACGCCGCGTCCGGGGTGCACGGGGTCGCCGCGGGTGCCCTCGGCGATGTGCGGCCGGTGGCGGCAGAGGTGACGGCTTACGCGGGCGGGCCGGCCGGGCAGGTCGCGCAGGACGCCACGGACGCGGTGCTGCCGCCGGTGGCCTCCGGGGCCGTGCACGGGGTCGTACCGGTCGCCGGGCAGGCCGTCACGGACTCCGGCGCCCTCGGTCACGGCGTGGCCGGTGACGTCCAGCCCTTCGCGGGCGCCGTCCTCGGCGCCGTACCCCCGCTCGCGCACGGTGTGACCACGCGGACCGGAGCCTTCGCCGAGGGCGTCACCGCCCAGGTGCCGTCCTTCACGGCCGGGGTCACCGGCGCGACGACGCCGCTCACCGGCACCGCCACGTCCACGGTCTCGCAGACCGCGCTCACCGCCACGGGCACCGTGCATGAGGCGGCCGGTACCGCCACCGGCACCGTGGACCGCGCGACCGCGACCGTCACCGGAGCCGTGTACGAGGCGACCGGGACCGTGGCGCCCGTGGCCGGGCGGGTGACCGGGACCGTGCTGCCGGTCGGCGACGGGGCCGGCGGTAGCGCCGTCGGTCTGGCCCACGGCGTCGCGGGCGAGGCCGGGCCCTTCGCGGCCGGGGTCACCGGTGCGGCCGCGCCGGTCGTCCAGCAGGCCGGAGGGTTCGCCGGGAACGTCCACGGCACGGTCCGGGACGCCGGGGGCTCGCTCGCCGGTCACGCCGTCGACGGGGGCCGAGGGGCCGCCCGTACGGCCGTACCGACGTACCTCCAGGACTTCCAGGACCACGGGTACGGCGTGCGGGACGCCGCACCGGGAATCGGGTACCAGGGCTGAGTGCCCCGAACAGCTCCGCGGGGTGTCCGGACCCGGACGGCCGAATGCCGTCGGCCCGTCCGGCCGGGGCCCTGCGGCCCGGGCGGGTGGTCCCCATTGGGGTGGGGATCAACCGCCCCGGCCCCGGCGCCACCGGGGTCGCCCCAGAGGCCTCACCGGGTCAACCCCAGCCCGGTGAGGCCTCGCAGATCACTTCGATTGCGGCACGGCGTGTCAGGAAACCCGGCATCATGTGACAGGTATCACCGCTCGTGTGTGACCCTCGATTTAGGGAGCCCCCGCAAGCGGCGATAACCTGCGAGACGGACATGCCGCGCGCTCGGACACCGTGTGCGCCCCCCTTGTGACAAGCGGACGTCACGTTGCCCTTCGCGGCACGCCCACGCATCCAACGAACCGCGAGATCACTGATAGGGACGGAAGCGCGTGGACCTGTTCGAGTACCAGGCGAGGGACCTCTTCGCCAAGCACGATGTACCGGTGCTGGCCGGTGAAGTCATCGACACGCCTGAGGCGGCGCGCGAGATCACCGAGCGTCTGGGCGGCAAGTCCGTCGTCAAGGCGCAGGTGAAGGTCGGTGGTCGCGGCAAGGCCGGTGGCGTCAAGCTGGCCGCCTCCGCGGACGAGGCCGTCGCCCGCGCGACGGACATCCTCGGCATGGACATCAAGGGCCACACGGTCCACAAGGTCATGATCGCCGAGACCGCTCCGGAGATCCTCGAGGAGTACTACGTCTCCTTCCTCCTCGACCGTGCCAACCGCACCTTCCTCTCCATCGCCTCCGTCGAGGGCGGCATGGAGATCGAGGAGGTGGCGGCCACCCGTCCGGAGGCCGTCGCCAAGACGGCGATCGACCCGATCGACGGTGTGGACGAGGCCAAGGCCCGCGAGATCGTCGCGGCCGCCAAGTTCCCGGCCGAGGTCGCCGACAAGGTCGCGAACGTCCTCGTCAAGCTGTGGGACACCTTCATCAAGGAGGACGCCCTCCTGGTCGAGGTCAACCCGCTGGCCAAGGTCGCCTCCGGCGACGTCATCGCCCTCGACGGCAAGGTGTCGCTCGACGACAACGCCGAGTTCCGTCACCCCGACTTCGAGGAGCTCCACGACAAGGCCGCGGCCAACCCGCTCGAGGCCGCCGCCAAGGAGAAGAACCTCAACTACGTCAAGCTCGACGGCGAGGTCGGCATCATCGGCAACGGCGCCGGTCTCGTCATGAGCACCCTGGACGTCGTCGCGTACGCCGGTGAGAAGCACGGTGGCGTCAAGCCCGCCAACTTCCTGGACATCGGCGGTGGCGCCTCCGCCCAGGTCATGGCGAACGGCCTGGAGATCATCCTGGGCGACCCGGACGTCAAGTCCGTCTTCGTCAACGTCTTCGGTGGCATCACCGCCTGTGACGAGGTCGCCAACGGCATCGTGCAGGCCCTGAAGCTCCTGGAGGACCGCGGCGAGAAGGTCGAGAAGCCGCTCGTCGTCCGCCTCGACGGCAACAACGCCGAGCTGGGCCGGAAGATCCTCACCGACGCCAACCACCCGCTGGTGCAGCGCGTCGACACCATGGACGGCGCGGCCGACAAGGCCGCCGAGCTGGCCGCCGCCAAGTAAGCACTCAGGACGAGGACACCAACACACCATGGCTATCTGGCTCAACAAGGACAGCAAGGTCATCGTCCAGGGCATGACCGGCGCCACCGGCATGAAGCACACCAAGCTCATGCTCGGTGACGGCACGAACGTCGTGGGCGGCGTGAACCCGCGCAAGGCCGGCACCACCGTGGACTTCGACGGCACCGAGGTACCCGTCTTCGGCACCGTCGAGGAGGCCATCAAGGCCACCGGCGCCAACGTCTCCGTCATCTTCGTGCCGGAGAAGTTCACCAAGGACGCGGTCGTCGAGGCCATCGACGCCGAGATCCCGCTGGCCGTCGTGATCACCGAGGGCATCGCCGTGCACGACACGGCGTCCTTCTGGGCGTACGCCGGCAAGAAGGGCAACAAGACTCGCATCATCGGCCCGAACTGCCCCGGCATCATCACCCCGGGCCAGTCGAACGTCGGCATCATCCCGGGCGACATCACCAAGCCGGGCCGCATCGGCCTGGTCTCGAAGTCCGGCACGCTGACGTACCAGATGATGTACGAGCTCCGTGACATCGGCTTCTCGACGGCCGTCGGCATCGGTGGCGACCCGATCATCGGCTCCACCCACATCGACGCCCTGGCCGCGTTCCAGGACGACCCGGAGACCGAGCTGATCGTGATGATCGGTGAGATCGGTGGTGACGCCGAGGAGCGTGCGGCCGCGTTCATCAAGGAGAACGTGACCAAGCCGGTCGTCGGCTACGTCGCGGGCTTCACGGCGCCCGAGGGCAAGACCATGGGTCACGCCGGCGCCATCGTCTCCGGCTCCTCCGGCACCGCACAGGCCAAGAAGGAGGCCCTGGAGGCCGCGGGCGTCAAGGTCGGCAAGACCCCGACCGAGACGGCGAAGCTGGCCCGCGAGGTTCTGGGCGGCTGAGCTCCTTGATGCCGCTCGGCTTCTGAGCTGAACGTCGGTGGGCCCGTTCCCGGGTGGGGGCGGGCCCACCGGCGTTTGCGCTCGCCGCGCCGGGTGGGTGCAGCAGTGCCCGGCGGACGGATCTCCGCTCATCTCGCCAACGGCGCGAACCTCTCCGGCCCCCTCGCGGCAGCCCCCCGCAACTTCTCCCGCAACGCCTGTTGTTCCCGCGACAGCGGCCCCATCACCCCCGCCGGCGGAACCCCCTGCACCGCCTGCGCCGGGGCGAGCGGCGCCTCGTAGTGCGTCGGTGCCGACCGCAGCGTGAGCGTCGTAGCGCCGATGATCGTCACCGTGAACGCGATCGCCGCCCGCGTCCAGAGCACGTTCCGCCGTTCGCCCTCCCGCCGCACCGGCTCCGGCCGGGCCGCGCGCAGCCGCTCCGCCGAGGCCAGCACCAGCAGCCGGCGATGCAGCTCGGCGGGGTCGGCCAGCTCCGGCAGCCGCGCGGCCAGCGCCTCGCGGGCGTGGGTCAGCCGGTTCGCGGCGGCCGGTGTGCTCGCCTCCGTCTCCGCCGCCGTCTCCGGCAGGTCGAGGCCCACACCGTCGCACAGGACGAGCGTGCGCCGGTACGCCGGCGGCAGCTCGAGCAGGGCGCACAGCAGCGCCCGGTCGGCGGGGTCGGCGGGCGGTGGCTCCGGGTGGCGGTACCGGGGACGGAAGCGGTGCCACGGCGAGAGCGCGCAGTCGTACGCGGCCGCCCGTACCCAGCCGCCCGGATCGCGGTCCCGGGCCACTTCGGGCCAGCGCTGCCAGGCCAGCTGGAAGGCCCGCTCCACTGCCTCGCGGGCCAGCTCCCGGCGCCCGGTGAGCAGATAGGTCTGGCGTACGAGGGCGGCGGCGCAGAACTCGTACAGCTCGTCGAAGGCCTGGGCGGGCATCAGGGGATCAGCGGTGACGGCCGGGGGCGTCCCCCGGCTCACCTCCCGCGCGGCCATCTGAGCCCGCGTCAGCGACCGGGAATGGCGCAGGCGTCGGCGTTCCTCCGGCGGTGGCGGCGCACTGGCGGCGCCCTGCGTCGTCACGGTGCACCCTTACGTACGAAAAAGCACATAAAAGTATCTTGAGCGACACTACCGACGTTTGCCTGTTACGACCGGAATGCGGGTGTCGTTGGGAGCATGGCGTGCGTGATCCTGATGACCGTTCGCCGACCCTCGCTGACGCCCCTGCTGACCCGGATGCGGGACCGTGAGCCCGGACTGGCCGCGAGCCTGCTGGGCGGCGCCGTCGCGGCCGGACTCGGCTTCGCCTCGTTCGCCGCACTGCTGATGGTGCTGTGGGTCAGCTCGCCGTACCCCGACAGCGGTCCGGGCGGCGCGCTGCACGTCGCCGGCGCGCTGTGGCTGCTGGCCCACGGCGTCGAGCTGGTCCGCACCGACACGCTCTCCGGCACACCCATGCCGGTGGGCGTGACGCCCTTGTTGCTGCTGGTGTTGCCCGTGTGGCTGGTGTACCGGGCGGCCAGGGACGCGGTGGACGCGCCCGCCGACGCCGACGGCCCGCCGCCGGTGCCGGCGCGCACGGTGTGGACGGGGGTCGTCCTCGGCTACCTCGGCGTCGGCGGCGCGGTCGCGCTGTACTGCTCGGGCGGCGAACTGCGGCCCGCGTGGTTCTGGGTGACGGTCTGTCTGCCATTGGTCGCGGCCACCTCGGCGGCGGCCGGGGTCTGGTCGGCGTACGGCCGCCCGAGCGAGCCGGTGCTCAAGGCGCTGGAGGTGTTGCCGGGGCCGGTACGGCGGCTGGTGTTCGGCGAGGACGCACACGCCCGGCTGGGTACGGCCGTACGGGCCACCGGTGCCGCCACCGCGGTGTTCTTCGGCGGCGGGGCGCTGGCGCTCGGGGTGTCGCTGGTGTGGCACGGCGGCGCGGCGCGGGCGTCCTTCCTCCAGCTGACGGAGGGGTGGACGGGCCGGTTCGCGGTGCTGCTGCTCGGCATCGCGCTGATCCCCAACGCGGCGGTGTGGGCCGCGTCCTACGCCCTCGGCCCCGGTTTCCTGCTCGGCGCCGGGCATGTGGTGCAGCCCTTCGCCTCCGACCCGGCCCCGCTGCTGCCGCCGTTCCCCCTGCTGGCGGCGGTGCCGGACGCCGGCGCCGGAACCGTGCCGAACTGGGTGCCGGGGCTGGTGCCGGTGGCGGCCGGGATGACGGCGGGGTGGTTCGTGGCGCGCGGGGCCGTGCGAGAGCCGGAGCCGGGCGCACCGGCGTCGGCCCGCTGGTCGGCCGTCCGCACCGCCGGGACGGTGCTGCTGACGGCGACGCTCTGCGCGGCGGCCCTCGCCCTGCTCGCCGCCCTGGCCGGAGGTCCGCTGGGCGTGTCCGCGCTGGCCCGCTTCGGACCGGTGTGGTGGCAGACCGGGGGAGCGGCGGGGGCGTGGACGGCGCTGGCCGGTATGCCGGTGGCGCTGATCGTACGGGTCTGGCGGCTGTGGCGCGGGCGCGCGCGGGGCGGGGAGATCCCGACGCAGGGGGCGGGGGCGGTGACGGTGACGGGGACCTCCGGGAGCGGACGGGAGCGGGAGAAGACACCGGACCCGGCGAAGGCGCAGGGGGAGACCACCGCCAAGGGCAAGGGGGCGGAGCCGGACGACGGGGCAGCCATCGGCGGCACCGGCAAGGCCAAGGAGCCGGGCAAGGGCAAGGAGTCCGGCAAGGACCCGGGCAAGGGCAGGACGCCCGCCCCTCGACCGGAGTCGGCCGTGCCCGACGAAGACGAGCTGTACGACTTCCTCCCGGCCGACGACGCGTTCCCCCAGGACTGGCACGACGACCTCGCCCGGGCCTCACGCTGGGCGGCCCTGCGCGAGGAGGCCGCCTCCCGCGACCTGCCCAGCCCCGTGGCCCCTTCGATGCCCCCTGCGGAGCCCTCGGCCCCTGCGGAGTCACCATCGGCCGAGGAGCCGACGCCCGCTGCGGAGTCCATGCCCCCGGCCGGGCCGATGCCCCCCGCAGACCCGTCGGCCCACGCGCAGCCGACGTCCCCGCCCGAGCCTCGGCCGGACCACGCCGACCCGTCACCCACCGACCCGGCACCCGGCACCTCGAACCCCGGCACCTCGAACCCCGGCACCCCCTGACGCCGCGCCGCTCACCGGATGTGTCGGCGTGCCCCGGGCGGGGCCTCAGCTGTTCCCGACGCCCAGAACGCCGCGCAGCTCCTTCGGCAGCAACTGGTCGCAGGACTGTTTCGCCTCGTGGGTGAGGGCGTCGTTCACACAGGTGTAGTAGTCGCGGTAGACGAACTGGATCGTGAAGGTCGAGGCGACCAGGACCAGGGCCAGGGACGCGGTGATCAGGCCGCCGATGGCCGCGGTCACCTGGGGTCGGCCCGCCCCCGGCGGAGGGGCCGGGGTGTCCGGGTCGGGCGTGCGGGGCTTGGCGCGCAGTGCGCTGCCGCCCCAGTACAGGGCCAGCGCGCCCAGCAGCAGGGCCACGTACGGCCAGCTGAACAGGGCGAAGAAGACGCTCCACATGCCGGACAGGAGGGCGTAACGGGCGCGGCGCTGGACCGGGTCTGTCGGGTCCCAGCGCATGCCGCCGGGGCCGGCCGGTCCGCCCGGGCCCTGGGGTGCGCCCCCGGGCCGCTCGCCGAAGCCGCCGGGGGAGCGCCCGGGCTGGCGGTCGCTCCACTGGCTGCCCCACGGGGAGTCGCCCCCGGAACCGGACCCATGACCGGACCCCTGGGAGCCCTCGGGGTGCCGCGGCTGCCAGGGCCGGTCCGGCGTGCCCTCGGGCGGCGGCGCGAACGGATTGTCGTCCTGCGGCCCGGCGCCCCGTGCGTCACCGCCTGTGCTGCCCTGTCCGCGCTGCCCGCCCTCTGCGTCCTGCCCGCCCCGGGAGGCCTCCGGCGGCGAGGTCGGCCGCTCTCGCAGCAGCACGGTGCCACGCTCGCCTCCCAGGGCCGGGCTCGGAGGGAACGTGAGGACTCGCAGGCTGCGATCGGGCATCAAAAGAGCGTCTTCCCCTAGGTGAATACGGCTGCGCGCACGGCTGTCCGATACGGGCTTCCACTCCGACAACGCACCGTACGACGACCGCGTTCCCGAGGCTGCCCTTCGTGATCCTTGCGTGATTCCCTGCGAACGCTACCTTCCGGCCACACCCCCGTCCCGTGGGGGCCCTTCCCGTGTGCCGGTATCGTTGCTGACGGTCGGCCGCTTCGTAGACTTCCCTGTATCGAGGGGTGCAACGCATTCGTACGAATGTCCAAAGCGAGGTGCGAAGCGCGGACCGGAACCGTCGCCACCCGAGAAAGGGCCCCATCGTGGCCGCCACCCCCGCCGGCCCAGCGGCCAAGCGCCTCGTCGTGCTGGTCTCCGGATCCGGCACCAACCTGCAGGCGCTCCTGGACGAGATCGAGCGCACCGGGGCCGAGCGGTACGGCGCCCGGATCGTCGCCGTAGGGGCCGACCGCGCCGGCATCGAGGGGCTCGCCCGCGCCGAGCGCGCCGGGCTGCCGACCTTCGTGTGCAGGGTCAAGGACCACGCGAGCCGTGAGGAGTGGGACGCCGCCCTCGCCGAGGCCGTGGCCGGGTACGAGCCGGACCTCGTGGTCTCCGCCGGGTTCATGAAGATCGTGGGGAAGGAGTTCCTCGCGCGCTTCGGCGGGCGGTTCGTGAACACGCACCCCGCCCTGCTGCCCAGTTTTCCCGGGGCCCACGGCGTCCGCGACGCGCTCGCGTACGGCGCCAAGGTCACCGGCTGCACCGTCCACTTCGTCGACGACGGCGTCGACACCGGCCCGATCATCGCCCAGGGCGTGGTCGAGATCCGGGACGAGGACGACGAGAGCGCGCTGCACGAGCGCATCAAGGAAGTCGAGCGAAGGCTGCTCGTCGAGGTCGTGGGGCGGATCGCCCGCAACGGCTATCGCATTGAGGGACGAAAGGTAGTTATCCAGTGACCGCCACCGCCGAGAGCACCAAGCGGCCCATTCGCCGGGCGCTCGTCAGCGTCTACGACAAGACCGGGCTGGAAGACCTCGCGCGCGGGCTGCACGAGGCCGGTGTCGAGCTCGTCTCCACCGGGTCCACGGCCGGCCGGATCGCCGCCGCCGGCGTCCCCGTCACCAAGGTCGAGGAGCTGACCGGCTTCCCCGAGTGCCTGGACGGCCGGGTGAAGACGCTGCACCCGAGGGTGCACGCGGGCATCCTCGCCGACCTGCGGCTGGAGAGCCACCGCGAGCAGATCGCCGAGCTCGGCGTGGAGCCGTTCGACCTCGTCGTCGTCAACCTCTACCCCTTCCGCGAGACCGTCGCCTCGGGCGCGAGCGACGACGAGTGCGTCGAGCAGATCGACATCGGCGGCCCGTCCATGGTCCGCGCCGCCGCCAAGAACCACCCCTCCGTGGCCGTGGTCACCAGCCCCGAGCGGTACGCCGACGTGCTCGCGGCCGTCCAGGGCGGCGGCTTCGACCTCGCCGCCCGCAGGCGCCTGGCCGCCGAGGCGTTCCAGCACACCGCCGCCTACGACGTGGCCGTCGCCTCCTGGTTCGCCTCCTCCTACGCGCCGGTCGACGACTCGCAGTTCCCCGACTTCCTCGGCGCCACCTACGAGCGCAAGAACACCCTGCGCTACGGCGAGAACCCGCACCAGCCGGCCGCCCTGTACGTCGACGGCACTGGCGGACTCGCGGACGCCGAGCAGCTGCACGGCAAGGAGATGTCGTACAACAACTACACGGACACGGACGCCGCCCGCCGTGCCGCGTACGACCACGACGAGCCGTGCGTCGCGATCATCAAGCACGCCAACCCCTGCGGCATCGCGGTGGGTTCGGACGTCGCCGAGGCGCACCGCAAGGCGCACGCCTGCGACCCGGTCTCCGCGTACGGCGGTGTCATCGCCGTCAACCGGCCGGTGAGCCGGGAGATGGCCGAGCAGGTCGCGGAGATCTTCACCGAGGTCATCGTCGCCCCGGACTACGAGGAGGGGGCCCTGGAGGCTCTCGCCAGGAAGAAGAACATCCGCGTCCTGAAGGCCCCGGGCGCGCCCTGCAACCGGGTCGAGGCCAAGCAGGTCGACGGCGGTGTCCTGCTCCAGGTCACCGACCGGCTCCAGGCCGAGGGCGACGACCCGGCGGGCTGGACGCTGGCGTCGGGCGAGGCGCTGAGCGCCGACGAGCTCAAGGAGCTCGCCTTCGCCTGGAAGGCCTGCCGCGCGGTGAAGTCCAACGCGATCCTGCTCGCCAGGGACGGCGCCTCGGTCGGCGTCGGCATGGGCCAGGTCAACCGCGTCGACTCCTGCAAGCTGGCCGTCGAGCGGGCCGGTGAGGAGCGGGCGCGCGGCTCCTACGCCGCCTCCGACGCGTTCTTCCCCTTCCCCGACGGGCCGGAGATCCTCATCGCCGCCGGTGTCCGGGCGATCGTCCAGCCGGGCGGCTCGATCCGCGACGAGCAGGTCGTCGAGGCCGCCAAGAAGGCGGGCGTGACCATGTACTTCACGGGCACGCGCCACTTCTTCCACTGAGCACCTGACACGAGTGACGGCCTCCGGCCCTCCCCCGAGGGAGCCGGAGGCCGTCGGCCTTGCCGGGTCGGTCAGCAGGGACGCAGGGAGTAGATCGGGTCCCAGTTCGCCGTGCCGGCCTCGTACGCCGTCGACGTCCAGCGGGTGCTGCCGTCCTGGTTGTAGAAGCCGGCGACCGTGCCCGGCGTCTGGTTGTTGGTGAACGGGCCGTCCCCGGTCCAGTTGTTCACGGTCCAGGTCTGGCACTTGTAGAAGTCGAACTTGGTGCCCTTGACGACCATGCACAGGTGGCCGTAGGCGCAGTCCAGGTCCTTGGCGGAGACCTTGCCCCGCGGCGCCTTGGTGAGGGTCAGGCCGTCGTACCTGACCTGGTCGGCGGAGGCGGAGAGGGCCTTCGGGTGGCCCGCGAGGACCTGGTCGGCGACCTGCTGGACGCCGGTGACCCGGGTGCCGTCCGGTGCGGCGGCGGTGGCCGCCACCGTGGAGCCGGCGAGCAGGGCGGTGGCCGCGACGAGCAGCGCGGCGGGCTTGACGATGTTCACTGTTCCCCCATGTGAACGAGTGGTTCGGTGGTTCCACCGTCCCAGCCGCGCCCCGTCCGCCGGTACCTCGGACGTCTGAGGGTCACTTCTTTCCCGGAGGCGTGTACTCCTTGAGGTAGTGGGCGACACGGGCGCAGTAGTCGCGGTACTTCGGGGGAACTCCGCCCGTGTCGTTCACTTTCGAGTACGACGTCCGGTAGGCGGCGGCGAGCAGCACCCGCTTGTCGCCGGGCAGGCCGGACTTCAGGCTGGGCGCCATGAAGCAGAGGTAGCGGCCCATGGCCGGGATGGAGACGGAGGGCGTGAGGGGCGGGGTGGGCGTCGCCGACGCGGGGACGCCGTCGTCGCGCATGTACCAGCGCAGGACGGCGGGGGTCCAGCGGGCGATGCCGTACTCGTGCTTGGCCGGGTCGGAGAGGTTCGGGTCGAAATTGCTCTCGGCCTTCAGCATCGCCGCGACGAGCGCGGGGGTGACGTCGGATCCGGGGCAGGCGTGGGCGGAGTCGACGATGAGCTTTCGGTACTGCACCGGGACGCCCTTGTCCGTGCGGAGTTCGGAGGCGCCGTAGGTGGCCACGCTCTTGTCGTCGGTGCCGCCGGCAACCGTCCAGGTGCTGATGCCGTACCCCAGGGCCGCCACGGCGGCGGTGGCGGCCGCGGCGCCCGCGATGACCGTCCGCCGGCGTCCGTGCCGCGGCAGCAGCCGGGGCAGGCGCGGCGAGCGGTCCGAGCCGGCGGCCGCCTCGACGCGGCGCAGCAGCGTCTCGGTGGTGATGCGTGCCTCGTGCGTCCGGGCCAGGCAGTCCCGCACGATCTCCCGCCAGGCGTCCGGGAGTTCGGGCGACAGGCGCAGTTCGTCGGTGCCGCGCGCATAGGCGGCGGCCGCGTCGCGGCGGGCCGTCGGGGTGGCGCCGGACAGCGGGAAGGAGCCGGTGAGGACGAGGTGGGCGAGCACACCGAAGGCCCAGACGTCGGCGGACGGGCGGATGCGCCGGCCGCGCTCGCCGATCTCGGCCCACAGCAGCTCGGGCGGGGTGTAGTCGGGGGTGGAGAAGGCCGGGGTGTAGGCGTGGGTGCCCTCCAGTTCGGCGGCCATGTTGAAGTCCGCGAGCCGCGCCGAACCGTCCGCCATCAGCAGCACGTTGGCCGGTTTCAGGTCCCCGTGCACCCAGCCCGCCCGGTGCAGCTGGGCCAGTCCCTCGCCGACCTGGGCGAGCAGGGCGGGCCCGGCGTCCGGGCGCGGCGCGGCGGCGAGCAGCGCGGACAGGGAGCCCTCGGCCCGCTCCAGGACGAGGACGGTGGCGCCGTCGAGTTCGGGGCGGCCGGGGTCGTCGACGACGAGCGACTCGTACATCCGGATCAGCCGCGGCCGGCGCAGCCGCCGGTGCAGGTCGATCTCGCGCTCGATGAGGTCGCGCAGATGGGCCAGTTGGCGCGGGGTGCCGGTGCCGGTGGGCAGGAACTTCAGCGCGGCGGCGGTGGGCAGCCCCGCGGTGCCGCCGGTGCGCCGGCCCGCGTACACGCTGCCGAAGGCGCCCGTCGCGATCGGCTCGCGCACCTCCCAGGCGCCGACCCGGTAGCCCTTCGGCACCGGAACGGCGTACGGCTCGGTCACCGGGCCGTACGGCCCGCGTCGACGGCGGCCAGGACGACCAGGTCGTCCTCCCGCACGAGGTCGAAGCGGAGCGCCAGGGAGACCATGGACTCCTTCTTGCCGTTGAGGCGGGGACCGGTGTCCGCGGTCTCCGGGCCGGGCTTGAGCCGCAGCTTCACGGCCAGGTAGTCGATGTTCCACTGCACCGAGGCGCGCGAGGCGGCGGGCCAGGCGGGGCGCAGCCGGTCGACGACCTGGTCGACCGTGGGCAGCGGCGCGTGCGGATCGCCGCGCAGCCGCGGTTCGCACAGGGCGGCCAGGACGGCGAAGTAGCGCTTGGTGCGGTCGACGGAGAAGGCGGGCGCCGTGGTGTCGCCGTCCGGCCCGGCCCCCCGCCGCAGATAGTCGTGGCGCGGCGCCCAGACCTCGATCGTCAGCAGGTCCCCGGCGGCGGGCAGCACGATCCGTGAGAACTCGAAGGGGACGGGCGCGTCGAGCCGGCCGGGGCCGACCTTGATGTGCTCGCCGGCGCCCTCGGGGTTCTCCACCACGTAGGTCTGCCGCGCGGACAGGTTGCTCAGTATCCAGAACGCGCCCTGGGCGCTGAGTTCGCCGGCCCGGCGGGAGACCCCGTCGTGCGGGATCGTCAGATCGTTGCCGGACGCCCGCCCGAAGCTGAGGCGTTCGCCGGGTGCGAGCCGGATCTGGGTGATGTGGTCCTGTCGGTCCTCCGGGGTCGGTGGAGGTACGACGATGATGCTGTACAAGGTGCGTCTCCCCGTGCCTGACGGCCACCCCGGCCGGGTCTGGCTACCCCGGTCAGCCTAGGGGGACACACCAGGGCCGTGCCTCCCCCTGGACGGGTGAGACACGGCCCTCGGCGTTGAATGGCGCGAACTGTTCCGTCGCGCGGGGTGGTTCAGTAGCGGGGGCGGTTGAACCAGGCCGTACCGCTCGGCACGACCGGGGCCGCGGTGATGACGGCCGCGAACACCACCCAGATCAGCGGGAAGATCACCGCCGAGGCGAGACCGGAGTCCATGCCCGCGAAGAGCCCGATCAGGCCGAGGACACCGCCGAGCGCGCCGTAGACCACCGTCGTGATGCGCACGCCCTGACCGCCGCGGCCGAACTTCACGCCCAGCGTGATGGACAGCGCCGCCAGACCCAGCGCGATCAGCGCGATGAACACGATCAGGCCCGCGGCCATGTGACCGCCGTTACCGATCGTGTTGAACGGGTTGTTGCTGGACGAGTTGCCCAGATCGTCCGCCTTGTTCGAGACGTCGTTGACGAAGGCCGCGACGTACAGCCAGATAAGGCCGACAATGATCTGCACAGCGGAGATGAGGTACAGGAAGACCCGTGCCGTCACGAGCAGCCCCGGCATCGACTGCGGCATCATGTTGCCGCCCGGGTAACCGGGGTAGGCGGGCTGCTGCGGGTAGCCGTAGGCCTGCGGAGGGGCGGGCGGCTGCTGCGGGTAGCCGTAACCGGGCGCGGCCGGCGGCTGCTGCGGCGGCGGGCCGTAGGGATTGTTCGGGTCGCCAAAGCTCATGGCGGTCTTCCTCCGTTGGTCCAAGTGCGGGGACGACGCGCGGCAACGGTTCGGAGGAGAGTTCTACAGATGCGGTCCGTCCCCCCGGCACTGCCCGCGGCACTGTAGTGCTCATCGTTCTTTAGGTCGGTCTTACTTGTCCAGCCGGAAACGTGAGGTGTTGTGCAAGTGCAACATCGCTGATCATGCTGTGACATAGCGGGGACGGGCGTCGGGGTACCCGGATTGGAACCGGGGGCGGGTCATCCGCGAGGATGGGGGCATGACCGCCCAGATTCTCGATGGCAAGGCCACCGCAGCCGCGATCAAGTCCGATCTGACCGCCCGCGTGGCGGCGCTGAAGGAGAAGGGCGTCACGCCCGGCCTCGGCACGATCCTGGTCGGGGACGACCCCGGCAGCCAGAAGTACGTCGCCGGCAAGCACCGCGACTGCGCGCAGGTCGGCATCGCCTCCATCCAGCGCGAGCTGCCGGGCACCGCCACCCAGGAGGAGATCGAGGCGGTCGTACGGGAGCTGAACGAGGACCCGGCCTGCACCGGCTACATCGTCCAGCTGCCGCTGCCCAAGGGCATCGACGAGAACCGCATCCTGGAGCTGATGGATCCGGCCAAGGACGCGGACGGCCTGCACCCGATGAACCTCGGCCGCCTGGTCCTGAACGAGCCGGCCCCGCTGCCCTGCACCCCCAACGGCATCCTCTCCCTGCTGCGCGCGCACGGCGTGGAGATCAAGGGCGCCGAGGTGGTGGTCGTCGGCCGTGGTGTCACCATCGGCCGGCCCATGCCGCTGCTGCTCACCCGGCGCAGCGAGAACGCCACCGTGACCCAGTGCCACACCGGCACCCGCGAGCTGTCCGCCCACCTGAAGCGGGCCGACATCATCATCGCCGCGGCCGGCGCCCCGCACCTGATCCGCCCCGAGGACGTCAAGCCGGGCGCCGCCGTCCTGGACGTCGGTGTCTCCCGCAACGCCGAGGGCAAGATCGTGGGGGACGTCCACCCGGACGTCGTCGAGGTGGCCGGCTGGATCTCTCCGAACCCCGGCGGTGTGGGCCCGATGACCCGGGCGCAGCTGCTGGTCAACGTGGTCGAGGCGGCGGAGCGCAGTGCCGGCTGAGGAGGCCCGCGCGGGGGCGGTCACCCGCGGAGCACAGAGCACGGGGGCGGTCACCCGCGGGGCGCACAGCGCCGAGGAGCGTCCGGAGCGGACCACCCGCCGCTTCCCGCGGATCACCAGGGACACCGCCCGGCCCGAGGGCGGCGGCCGGGCGGCGTCCGGTGACGCCCCGGCACCGGCGCGGCAGTGGCCCCTGCTGGTGGTGCTCGGCGGGGTCGCGTGCGGCCTGCTGCTGACCGCCCTCGACGTGTTCCGCGCCGGCACCCTGCTGATCGGCGCGGCCCTGCTGGCCGGCGGGGTCATGCGCTGGATACTCCCGAGCGTCGGCATGCTCGCCGTACGCTCCCGCTTCACGGACATCGCCACCTACGGCATCCTCGGCCTCGCGATCGTCCTGCTGGCGATGATGGCGCAGCCGCATCCATGGCTGCAGATACCGTTCCTGAAGGATCTCCTGCACGTCACGCTCAGCAGCAACAGGTAGCCGACCACGCAGCGCGTGCCTTGACGGTACGGCGGTTCGCCCCCACCCCCGAAGAGGGGCGAACCGCCGTCCGTGAACACCCTTCCGCCCGTGAACCTCCTGTTCAACGGCTGTCCTTGCGCTGTGGCACGGAAGTGACCGTTCCGCTACGGTGCCGGCGCGCGCCGTCCATGCCCCCGCGCGCCCCCACTCCGGGAACTGGGATCCACAGGCAGGGCATCCTTATGGGTAGCCAGGACGGGGAAGGCCGGGGGGAGAGCAGGGGGGAAGCGATGCCTCGTTGGAAAGACCTGCCAGAGGAACTGGATCCGCAGATCAGGGAGTTCACCGAGCAGATGCGGCGGCTGGTGGACCGCAGCGGCCTGAGCGTCGCCGCGCTCGCGGACCGCACGGGCTACAGCAAGACGTCCTGGGAGCGTTACCTGGGCGGCCGGCTCCTCGCACCCAAGGGCGCGATCGTCGCGCTCGCCGAGGTCACCGGCACCAACCCGGTGCATCTGACCACGATGTGGGAGCTGGCCGAACGCGCCTGGAGCCGGGCCGAGATGCGGCACGACCGCACCATGGAGGCGATCCGCATCTCCCAGGCGCGCGCCGCGCTGGGGGAGTTCGGCGCGGCGGAGGCGACCGGCGGCCCCTCCGGCGGATCCGGCGCGTCCGGCCGCAAGGGTGCCGGCGCGGCCATGGGGATCGCCGGCCCGGCCGGCGTCTCCCCGACCATCCCCACCCAGCCGACGGCCCCCGAGGCCGACGCACGGGAGGAGACGGGGCGCGACCGGGGCGCCGGGCGTGGTGGGACCGACGGCCGTGATCGGGCCTACGGGTCCGGTGGCGGATCGGCCGACGGTTCCGGCCGTGGTCCGGGCGGGGGTCCGGGGCGCGATGCGGACGCGGACCCGGGTCGTGGCACGGGCGACGGCGGGGGACCGGGTACGGCTGACGGCGGTGGGACCTCGGGCGGCAACTCCTGGGGTCTGGCCGGGTATCAGGGCCCCTCCAGGGCGAGCGCCCCTCCTGGCACCGGGGTGCGCGCGGGGGACGGCGTCACTGCCGCGAACGGTGCGCGGCCCGCCGGCTCGCCCGAGGGTCCCCGCTGGATCCCGACCGTCCCGAACCCGTACGACGGCCGGCCGCAGGAGCCTCTTCCCGCTGGGGGCGCCCCCTCCGGGGAGGGCACCCCGGCCCCGGGGAACGCCGGCCGGCAGCGGGTGATCATGTTCCTCGCGGGGCTCGTCGGCGTGCTCGTCGTCATCGGCGCCGTCTTCTTCCTCACCGATCGGAGCGGTACGAAGCACGGGAACGCCAAGCCGCCGTCCCCGAGCGCCAGCACGCACGTGACGCCGCCGCCCGGGGTCAAGTGCGCCGGCTCCGCCTGCGACGGCAAGGACGCCGAGGCCATGGGGTGCAGCGGCGACCTGGTGACCACCGCCAAGACCGCCACCATCGGCACGACCATCCTGGAGGTCCGCTACAGCAAGGCCTGCGGCACCGCCTGGGGCCGCATCACCGGCGCCGCCCAGGGCGACAAGGTCCAGGTCACCGCCGGGAAGGCCCGGCAGTCCGGCGAGACCTCCGGAGTCGGCGACACCATCGCCTACACCCCGATGGTCGCCGTGAAGAACGCGGCAGAGGCCAAGGCCTGCGCGACACTGGCGTCCGGGCGCACGGGGTGCACCAAGTAGGCCGCACGCGGAGCCGACGGCCGGTGCCGGGCGGCCCGCCGGCGCCTGGGACGCCCCGGGTGGTGGCGGGCGAGCGCTCCGGACAGGCGCCGAGGCGCGGTGAGCCGGGCGGGCGTCCGGGGGACCCGGACAGGGCGGACGGGGCACGGCACAACGGGCTTACGGCGGCGCGTCGTACCGGCGCAGTGCAGCGGGCGTGGGGCGTGTGGGGAATCGGGGGGATGAAAATCCGGGGCCGGGTGCATGGTGGGACGGATTCTGGGCACGCGGCCCAGTACCCCCCCACGGGAGTCCGGCGATCCGGTACCCCCACCTGGCGGCCGCCTTCGTCCTCTCCCCCTCTCCCGGACGGGCGGCCGCCCCTTCGTTCGACACAGTTCCGACTTGTGGGGTGATCCACACGGCCCCGGACGTCTCGCATGCCGGATGCGCGATAGCCTGACCGCTGGATCGATCTCTTGACGCCAAGAGATCGATCATCCGCCCGGGGCCGGGACGCCCCACCGCCAGCTGTCATACGGAGAACGCCATGACCCGCACTCCCGTGAACGTCACCGTCACCGGCGCGGCCGGCCAGATCGGTTACGCCCTGCTCTTCCGCATCGCCTCCGGCCAGCTGCTCGGCGCGGACGTGCCGGTGAAGCTGCGCCTGCTGGAGATCACCCCGGCGCTCAAGGCCGCCGAGGGCACGGCCATGGAGCTGGACGACTGCGCCTTCCCGCTGCTCCAGGGCATCGACATCACGGACGACCCGAACGTCGCCTTCGACGGCACCAACGTAGCCCTCCTGGTGGGCGCCCGCCCCCGTACCAAGGGCATGGAGCGCGGTGACCTGCTCGAGGCCAACGGCGGCATCTTCAAGCCCCAGGGCAAGGCCATCAACGACCACGCCGCGGACGACATCAAGGTCCTCGTCGTCGGCAACCCGGCCAACACCAACGCGCTCATCGCGCAGGCCGCCGCGCCGGACGTCCCGGCCGAGCGCTTCACCGCGATGACCCGCCTGGACCACAACCGCGCGCTCACGCAGCTCGCGAAGAAGACGGGCTCGACGGTCGCCGACATCAAGCGCCTGACCATCTGGGGCAACCACTCCGCCACCCAGTACCCGGACATCTTCCACGCCACGGTCGCCGGCAAGAACGCCGCCGAGGTCGTGAACGACGAGAAGTGGCTGGCCGAGGACTTCATCCCGACCGTCGCCAAGCGCGGTGCCGCGATCATCGAGGCCCGCGGTGCCTCGTCGGCCGCCTCCGCCGCCAACGCCGCGATCGACCACGTCTACACCTGGGTCAACGGCACGGCCGAGGGCGACTGGACGTCCATGGGCATCCCGTCGGACGGCTCCTACGGCGTCCCGGAGGGCCTGATCTCCTCCTTCCCGGTCACCACCAAGGACGGCAAGTACGAGATCGTCCAGGGCCTGGACATCAACGAGTTCTCCCGTGCGCGCATCGACGCGTCCGTGAAGGAGCTCGAGGAGGAGCGCGAGGCGGTTCGCGGCCTCGGCCTCATCTAGCAGTTCGGATTCACGGCAAGCTCGGCATCCCGCCGTGGGGGTGCCGAGCTTTTGCCGTGTACGGGTGTGCGCCGGCTACGCGCCGTGGGTCTGCGAGGCCGTTGCCGGGTGCCGGTCCGTTGTGGTTGCTCGCGCCCGCGCGGCGGCAGCCGCATGTCCAGCAGAGCCCCGCGCCCCCTCGGGGCGCCTCCGTTCGGGGCGCTTTCCGTACCCCGCCACCACCAGCGCCGTGGCCGCCAGCACCACCACCCCCACCGTCCGCAGGGCCGGCCCCATGCCGTGCAGCAGGTCGGCGTGGGACGACAGAACCGTGCCGGTGACCGCCACCCCCAGCGCCGCCCCCGTCTCCCGGGCGGTCGTGCCCAGGCCCGAGCCGAGGCCTGCCTGGTGGGGCGGGAGTGAGGTGACCACGCCGATGGTCAGGGCCGGCATGGACAACCCGGCACCTGCCGAGATGACCAGGAGCCAGCAGACGAACACCGCGTACGGCGTGCCCGCGTCGGCCGTGGACGCGCCGAGCAGGCCGAGGCCGATGAGGGCGAGACCCGCGCCGATGACCGGGCGGGGACGGCCGGCCCAGCGGGTGGCCAGCTTCTGGGCCACGGCCATCCCGAAGACCAGGGGCATGATCGCCACGCCCGTGACGGCGGCGCCGAAGCCCTTCACACCCTGCAGGTACTGCGAGTTGACGAAGAACAGGGAGAACAGGCCGAAGAACGCGGTGGCCGTGCCGAGCGAGGCCGACCGCAGCCGGGGCGAGGCGAAGACACGCGGGTCGAACAGCGGGGTGGCCGAGCGCAGGGCGTGGCCGGTGAAGGCGGCGACCAGCAGCGCGCCCGCCGCGAAGGCGCCGAGGATGCGGGCGGACGTCCAGCCGTAGGACGGGCCCTCGATGATGCCGAACAGGGCCGCCACCAGGCCCGCGGTGAGCAGCAGGGTGCCGAGCGGGTCGGGGCGGGCGGCGCCGGAGCGCTCGGTGCGCGGGACCGTGACCGAGGCGGCCACCGCGAGGACGACGGCGAGCGGGACCATCACCGCGAACAGGGCGCGCCAGGTCAGGAACTGCCCGGCCAGGCCGCCGCCCAGGTTGCCGGCCGCTCCGCCCAGACCGATCGACAGCGTCCAGGCGCCCATCGCACGGGCCCGGTGCTCCGGCGCGGACAGCTGCATGAGGATCGACAGCGTCGCCGGGGTGATCAGTGCGGCACCGGCGCCGGACAGGCCCCGCCCCGCTATCAGGACGGCCGGGCCGGTCGCGAGCGCGCTGGTGGCGGCGCCCGCCGCGAACAGGGCGAGCCCGGCGAGCAGGGCGCCCTTGCGGCCGTACCGGTCGCCGAGCGCGCCGGCCGGGATGAGCAGGCCCGCGAAGACGATGACGTAGGCGTCGACCGTCCACAGGATCTCGGTGTGCGAGGGGTGCAGCGACGACGAACTCAGCTGCGGGATGAGGAGGTTGATGGCGGCGACCATGCTCTGGGCGACCAGGACGCAGGCGCACAGCGCGAGCAGGGTGGGGCGTTTCAGGGCGTGCGCGGGCACGGCTCCTCCCGGGAGCTTCGGTGGGTGGTGTGGGCTGCGCCCTCACCGTAGGCTCGTCGGTGACCTGCTTTCCAGTGCAACCTTCGCAAGGGATGCCTGCACATGACGCAATCCGCCGGACTGGACCTGAATCTGCTGGTCGCGCTGGACGTGCTGCTGGAGGAACAGAGCGTGCAGGGCGCCGCCCGCCGGCTGCATCTGTCCGAGCCCGCCATGAGCCGCACCCTCGGCCGGATCCGCAAGGCGCTCGGCGATCCGATCCTGGTGCGGGCCGGGCGTCAGATGGTGCCCACTCCGCACGCGCTGGCCGTACGGGCCGAGGTGGGCGCGGTGGTGGAGCGGGCCCGGGCCCTGTTCGCGCCGGGCCGCGACACCGACCTGCGAACCGTCTCCCGTACCTTCACGATCGTCGGCCACGACGCGATCTCCGCCACCCACGGCGCCGCCCTCTTCGCCCGCGCCGCGCGTGAGGCGCCCGGTGTCCGGCTGCGTTTCCTGTCCGAGAGCCACGTGGACCTGCCGTTCCTGCGCCAGGGCACCGCCGACCTGGAGATCGGGGTGATCGACACGGTCGCGCCCGAGGTGCACCGGGAGACGGTGTACGAGGAGCGCATGCTGGGCGTCGTACGCCCCGGACACCCCCTGCTCGGCGGGGAGCTGACGCCCGAGCGGTTCGCCGGGGTGGCCGGTCACCTCAGCGTCTCCCGGCGCGGCAGGCAGCGCGGCCCGATCGACGACGCCCTGGCCGAACTCGGCCTGGCCCGCCGGGTGGTGGGCAGCGTCGGCACCTACCCGGCCTCGCTGTTCGTGCTGCGCGAGACCGACCTCATCGGGCTGATCACCACCTACGGCCGCCCGATGGCCGACTCCCTCGGCCTGGTCACCTTCGAGATCCCCCTGCGGCTCCCCTCGATCGAGGTGGGTTTCGCCTGGCACCCCCGGCACGACGCCGACCCCGCCCACGCCTGGCTGCGCGGCTGCGTACGGGAGTTGATGACCGAGGCCTCAGGCCCCGTCCTCGAGAGCCGGCCGCTCTTCGAACCATGCACCCGCACGCCCGGTACATCGCCTGCGCCTCGGTGAGCACGGTGTGCGTGTCCAGCCGTACGACCGCCGGGCCGACCTGATCCGGCAGTCGCTCGACGGCCGCGTCGGCGAGGACCCGCCGGCCGGCTACCGGGCGTGGTAGCCGGCCGGCGGGTCCTCGTTCACGGTGTGGACGGTGTGGAGGCGGTGCGCCCCTTCACGGGGTGGGATCCGGCGGATCGTTGTTCGTGGCGTGCCGGGGGCGGTTCCTGGTCGAGATCTGGCCGACGAGTTCCCAGAAACACACCAGAGCGGTGACCGGCGGAATTCCGAAGATCACTAACGAGAGCAGCGCATGCGAGGAGTGGCTCACGCACAGCGCCACGGCCATCGCGGAAGCGGCCAGCACCACGCACCAGGAGCGCCGCGCGCTGCGACGCTGAGCGGTGGCCCGCAGGACGGAAAGGGCGGCCACGAACCACGGCCCGTACACCGTCAGCGGCCAGCACTGCGCCAGTCTCGTCGGCAGCACCGACGAGGCGATTCCGCGCAGCTGCCAGTAGGAATAGCAGACGGACCAGCCCAGCATGCACAGCGCGCACACCGTCACCGTCGCGATCAGCAACGTGATGTGGGTGAGGCTCCGGCCGCCGTCGAGCAGATGGGACTCGTGACGGACCCGCCGGCGGTTGCTCCGGCGCGGGGACGGCATGTCCAGGGGAGTGACCGGGCTGACGCTGGTGGGCGTGGACAGTATCTGGGCCAGTTCCTCGACCGGGTCCCAGTCGTTCGGCGCGATGTCCTGGTCCGGGACGTTCCAGGTCTCCATCGATTTACCTCCGTACCCCCGCCTCAGGATGCCCTGTACAGAGCCGCCATCGTCCGCCGGTATTCATTTTCCATCGTGTTGATTTTCGTAAGGAAATCATCGAGCAGGTCCGAGCACGACGTGACGTCCGTATCGCCGCTCCAGCGCAGCATGGTCGTCCTATGATCCTCGGCCGCGTGCCAGTCCAATCGCATCACGGTCACCTAACGACGGCCGGTGGAGGTGGGCTTTGGGGCATTCGGGGGAATTGTAAATACACAGGCAATTGTATTCCGTGAATACTGCAATTAAATGGTCGACGTGTTGAGTGATCGGGTGCGGCTCGATGTGACGCCGCGCACTTTCCGTCATCGATTGCGCATGCGAGCCGCCGGTCCTGGGCAGGCGGCGACGGTCCCCGGGCGTGGCACGCATGTGACACAGGGGCATCGATCAGGAACGGAAGGCAACACCGAACATGGCGGACAGAACGGCACGACAGGCCCAGGCGACCATCCACGCGGGCGGCGAGTGGCTGGCAGCGGTCTCCGGCGCGACGCGCGAGATCCTCGACCCCGCGGACGCCCGGCCGTTCGCCGTGGTCGCCGAGGGTGACGAGAAGGACGCCGAGCGTGCGGTGGCCGCCGCGCGGCACGCCTTCGACCACGGCCCCTGGCCGCTCACCCCGGTCGCCGAACGCGCCGCGCTGCTGCGCCGCGTCGCCGACCTCCTCGTGCGCGACCGGGAGGAGCTGGGCCGGCTGGAGAGCCGGGACGCGGGCAAGACCGTCGAGGAGGGCCGGATCGACATCGACTGTGTCGCCGACGCCTTCCGCTACTTCGCCGACCTGGTCGCCGCCGAGGCGCCGGGCCGGGTGGTGGACGCGGGTTCCCCCGACATCCACAGCGTCGTCGTGCACGAGCCGGTCGGTGTCTGCGCGCTGATCACCCCCTGGAACTACCCGCTCCTGCAGGCCAGTTGGAAGATCGCCCCGGCGCTCGCCGCCGGCAACACCTTCGTGATCAAGCCCAGCGAGATCACCCCGATGACCACCGTCGCGCTGATCGAGCTGCTGGCGGAGGCGGGTCTGCCCGCAGGGGTGGCCAACCTCGTCACGGGTCCCGGCCACACCGTCGGCGCCCGGCTCGCCGAGCACCCCGACGTCGACCTGGTCTCCTTCACCGGCGGCCTGGTCAGCGGCACCAAGGTGGCCCAGGCCGCCGCCCCGACGGTGAAGAAGATCGCCCTCGAACTCGGCGGCAAGAACCCCAACGTCGTCTTCGCCGACGCCTGCGCCACCGAGGAAGGCTTCGACACCGCCGTCGACCAGGCCCTCAACGCCGCCTTCATCCACAGCGGCCAGGTCTGCTCGGCCGGCGCCCGGCTCATCGTCGAGGAGTCCGTCCGCGAGCGCTTCGTCGCCGAACTCGCCCGCCGCGCCCAGCAGATCAGGCTCGGGCGCGGCACCGCGGACGGCGTCGAGTGCGGCCCGCTCGTCTCGGAGCAGCAGCGCGCCAAGGTCGAGGCGTACGTCGCCTCCGCGCTCGCGGAGGGCGCCGTACTGCGCTGCGGCGGCAAGCGGCCGGAGCCGTCGGCGGAGCGCCCCGAAGCCGGGTACTTCTACGAGCCGACGGTTCTCGACGCCTGCCACCGCGAGATGAAGGTCGTCCGCGAGGAGGTCTTCGGCCCGGTCCTCACCGTCGAGACCTTCCGCACCGAGGAGGAGGCCGTCCGCCTCGCCAACGACACGGAGTACGGCCTCGCCGGTGCCGTCTGGACCGCCGACGCGGGCAGGGCCCGCCGCGTCGCCGGCCGGCTGCGCCACGGCACCGTCTGGATCAACGACTTCCACCCCTACCTGCCGCAGGCGGAGTGGGGAGGCTTCGGCAAGAGCGGCACCGGCCGTGAGCTGGGGCCCGCCGGACTCGCCGAGTACCGCGAGACCAAGCACGTCTACCAGAACCTCGCGCCGAAGCCGGTGCGCTGGTTCGCCGGCTGAGCCCACTCCTCGCCCTCACGGAAACACCCCCTGGAGAAGTACCCCCATGTCCCACACCCCCCACGTCTACGACTACGTCGTCATCGGCGGCGGCACCGCGGGCTCCGTCATAGCCTCCCGGCTCACCGAGAACCCGGACGTCACCGTCGCCGTCATCGAGGGCGGCCCGAGCGACGTCGGCCGCGACGACGTCCTCACCCTGCGCCGCTGGATGGGCCTGCTCGGCGGCGACCTCGACTACGACTACCCGACGGTGGAGCAGCCCCGCGGCAACTCCCACATCCGGCACAGCCGCGCCCGCGTGCTCGGCGGCTGCTCCTCCCACAACACCCTGATCTCCTTCAAGCCGCTGCCGTCCGACTGGGACGAGTGGGAGGCGGCCGGCGCCAAGGGGTGGGGCGCCGTCCCCATGGAGGCGTACTTCGCCCGTCTGAAGAACAACATCGTCTCCGTCGACGAGAAGGACCGGAACGCCATCGCCCGGGACTTCGTGGACGCCGCCCAGGCCGCGCTCGGCGTCCCCCGCGTGGAGGGCTTCAACAGGAAGCCGTTCACGGAGGGTGTCGGCTTCTTCGACCTCGCCTACCACCCCGAGAACAACAAGCGGTCGAGCGCGTCCGTGGCCTACCTGCACCCGGTGATGGACGAACGCCCGAACCTGACCATCCTGCTGGAGACCTGGGCGTACAGGCTGGAGATCACCGGGGGCCGGGCCGAGGGCGTCCACGTGCGCACCAAGGACGGCGAGGAGTTGCTGGTACGGGCCCGCCGCGAGGTCGTCCTGAGCGCCGGCGCGGTCGACTCGCCCCGTTTGCTGCTGCACTCGGGCATCGGCCCCCGCGAGGACCTTGAAGAGCTGGGCATCCCCGTCGTCCACGACCTGCCGGGCGTCGGCGAGAACCTGCTGGACCACCCCGAGTCGGTCATCGTCTGGGAGACCCACGGCCCGATCCCGGAGAACTCCGCGATGGACTCCGACGCGGGCCTGTTCGTGCGCCGCGACCCCGGACACGCGGGCCCCGACCTGATGTTCCACTTCTACCAGGTCCCGTTCACGGACAACCCGGAGCGCCTCGGCTACGAGCGCCCCTCGTACGGCGTCTCGATGACCCCGAACATCCCCAAGCCGAGGAGCCGCGGCCGCCTCTATCTCACCAGCGCCGACCCGTCCGTCAAGCCCGCCCTGGACTTCCGCTACTTCACCGACGAGGACGACTACGACGGCCGGACCCTGGTCGACGGCATCCGCATCGCCCGTGAGATCGCGAAGACCGAGCCGCTGGCGGGCTGGCTCAAGCGCGAGGTCTGCCCCGGCCCCGAGGTCCGGGACGACGCCGAACTGAGCGAGTACGCCCGCAAGGTCGCGCACACCGTCTACCACCCGGCCGGCACCTGCAGGATGGGCGCCGCCGACGACGAACTCGCCGTAGTGGACCCGGAGCTGAAGATCCGCGGCCTCGACGGCATCCGCATTGCCGACGCGTCCGTCTTCCCCACCATGACCGCCGTCAACCCGATGATCGGGGTGCTCATGGTCGGGGAGAAGGCCGTCGACCTGATCGGAGGTGACGCCCGATGACCCTCACCGTCCCCACGCGCAAGCCGCCCACCACCGACACGCCGGTCTTCTCGGTCTCCGGCCTGTGGAAGGTCTTCGGACCCAAGCCGCAGCGGATCCCCGACGACCCCGAACTGGCCGCCCTCGAACCCGCCGACCTGCGCGCCCGCACGGGCTGCACGGCGGCCGTCCGCGACGTCTCCTTCGACGTCCGCAAGGGCGAGGTCTTCGTGGTCATGGGCCTGTCGGGCTCCGGCAAGTCCACCCTGGTCCGCTGCCTGACCCGGCTGATCGAGCCGACGGCGGGCACGATCTCCATCGACGGCGAGGACGTCCGCGCGATGGACAAGGCCCGCCTGCGCGAACTGCGCCGGCACCGGGCCGCCATGGTCTTCCAGCACTTCGGCCTGCTCCCGCACCGCACGGTCCTCGACAACGTGGCCTACGGCCTGGAGATCCAGGGCGTCGGCAAGGCCGAGCGGCGCGAGCGGGCCGCCGAGGTCGTCGCCAAGGTCGGCCTCGACGGCATGGAGCACCGCCGCCCCGCCCAGCTCTCCGGCGGCCAGCGCCAGCGGGTGGGTCTCGCACGGGCGTTGGCGGTCGACCCCGAGGTACTGCTCTTCGACGAGCCGTTCAGCGCCCTCGACCCGCTCATCCGGCGCGACATGCAGGACGAGGTGGCCCGCCTGCACCGCGAGGAGGGCCGCACGATGGTCTTCATCACCCACGACCTGTCCGAGGCCCTCAAGCTGGGCGACCGCATCGCCCTGATGCGCGACGGCAAAGTTGTCCAACTGGGCACCCCGGAGGAGATCGTCGGCTCCCCGGCCGACGACTACGTCCGCGAGTTCGTCCGGGACGTCCCGCGCGAGCAGGTGATGACGGTGCGTACGGCGATGAAGCCGGGCGACTGCGGCGGTAAGGAGCACCCGGGCGCCCTCACTCCGGACGCGGTGGTCGCGGACGCCATCAGGACCGTGGCCGAGACCGGCACCCCGGCGTGCGTGGTGGAGGACGGCACCTGCGTCGGAACCGTGGACCACGAGCTCCTGCTGGACGTCGTGGCAGGCATCGACGTGGGCGTACCCGGCCCCCGCACCAGCCCGGAGGCCGTCTGATGGCAACGCTCAGTCTCCCGACCTCCCGTACCGCCACACCCCGCATCCTGAGGAGCCGTACCGCGGGCAAACTCCTCCTGCTCGCGCTCGTCACCGCCGTACTGCTGCCCCTGCTCCACGGCGGCTCGTGGCCCCGGCATCTGACCGTCAGCCTGGACAAGCCGCTCACCAGCGCCAGCAACTGGGTCATCGACAACCGCGACAGCCACCCGCTGTTCCTCTACTTCTTCGGCTACATCAGCAACGCTGTCGTCATGGCCGTACGCGCGGTGTACCTCACCCTGCTCGCCGCGGGCTGGGCCGGCGTCACGGCGTTCGGCGCCCTGCTCGCCTGGCGTTTCGCGGGCCCCCGGCTCGCCGCCGGCACCGCGACCGCCTTCCTGGCCTGTGGCGCACTGGGCATGTGGGTGCCGACCATGCAGACCCTCGCGCTGATGGTCGTGGCGGTCCTCGCCTCCGTGGTCGTCGGGGCACTCCTCGGCCTCGCCGCCGGCCTGTCCGACCGACTGGACCGCGCGCTGCGCCCCGTCCTGGACACCATGCAGGTGCTCCCGGCCTTCGCCTACCTCCTCCCCGTCGTCCTGGTCTTCGGCATCGGCGTCCCCGCGGCCGTCCTCGCCACCGTCGTGTACGCCGCCCCGCCGATGGCCCGGCTCACCGCGCTCGGCCTGCGCGGCGCCGACCCCGAAGTCCTGGAGGCCGTGGAGTCGCTCGGCGCGACCCGCCGCCAGCGGCTGCTGACCGCCCGGATCCCGCTGGCCCGCGGGGAACTCCTCCTCGGCCTCAACCAGACGATCATGATGGCGCTGTCCATGGCCGTCATCGCCTCGGTCATCGGCGCCGGCGGCCTCGGTGACCGCGTCTACCAGGCGCTCGCCTCCGTCGACGTCGGCCAGGCCCTCGCCGCCGGCATCCCGATCGTGCTGCTGGCGGTCGTGCTGGACCGGGTGACCGCGGCCGCGGGGGACGACCGTACGACGCACCCCCGGACCATCGGCTGGCCGTACGCCCTCGCCGTCACCGTGGCCGCCGCCCTGGCCGCCCGGCTCCTCGGCCGCCTCGACTGGCCCTCCGGCTGGACCCTGGACATCGCCGAACCGGTCGACCGCGCCGTCGACTGGATGACCAACCACCTCTACTCCGGCGTCCCGGTCATCGGCGGCACGGCCGACTGGGCGGGCCACTTCACCACCTGGGTCCTGGACCCCGTGCGCGGCGGCCTGCAGTGGCTGCCCTGGTGGTCGGTGCTGCTGATCGTCGCCGCCCTGGCCTGGTCGATCGGCACCTGGCGCACCGCCCTGACCGCCGTCCTCGCCATGGCCGCCATCGGCGTGCTCGGCGTCTGGGATCCGGCCCTCGACACGCTCTCCCAGGTGCTGGCCGCCGTCGCCGTGACCCTGGTCCTCGGTTTCGCGACCGGTGTCGCCGCCGCCCGCAGCGACCGCGTCGAACGCGCCCTGCGCCCCGTCCTGGACGTCTTCCAGACCATGCCGCAGTTCGTGTACCTGATCCCGGTCGTCGCCCTGTTCGGCGTCGGCCGCGCCCCCGCCGTCGCCGCGGCCGTCGTCTACGCGCTGCCGGCCGTCGTCCGGATCACCGCCCAGGGCCTGCGCCAGGTCGACCCGGCCGCGCTGGAGTCGGCGCGCTCGCTCGGCGCGACCGGCCGGCAGCAGCTGTGGCAGGTCCAACTCCCGCTCGCCAGGCGGTCCTTGCTGCTCGCCGTCAACCAGGGCGTGGTCCTGGTCCTCGCCGTCGTCATCATCGGCGGCCTGGTCGGCGGCGGCGCCCTCGGCTACAACGTGGCCTTCGGCCTCGCCCAGGGCGACCTGGCGACCGGCCTGGTGGCCGGTGCCGCGATCGTCTGCCTGGGCCTGATGCTGGACCGGGTGACCCAGCCCACCGAGCGACGCGCGAAGAAGGGAGCCTGACATGCGACGCCGTACGACCACCGCTGCCGTGCTGGGCTCGCTGGTGCTGCTGACCGCGACCGGCTGCGGTGCCGCCGACATGACCAAGCAGGCCAGCCCGTTCGCCAACGCCCAGGGCTCGAGGACCGTCACCCTGTCCGTGCAGTCCTGGGTCGGCGCCCAGTCCAACGTGGCCGTCGCCCAGTACCTGCTGGAGCACAAGCTGGGCTACCGCGTCGACACCGTGCAGGTCGACGAGGTGCCCGCCTGGGACGCGCTCAGCCAGGGCCGGGTCGACGCCATCCTGGAGGACTGGGGCCACCCGGACCAGGAGAAGCGGTACGTCGAGGACAAGAAGACGATCCGGCGGGGCGGCGGCCTCGGGGTGACCGGTCACATCGGCTGGTTCGTGCCGACGTACCTCGCCCAGCAGCACCCGGACATCACCGACTGGAAGAACCTCGACAAGTACGCCTCCCTCTTCCGCACCGCGGAGAGCGGCGGCAAGGGCCAGCTGATGGACGGCTCCCCGTCGTACGTCACCAACGACAAGGCCCTGGTGAAGAACCTGAAGCTGGACTACCAGGTCGTCTTCGCCGGCTCCGAGGCCGCCCAGATCACCCAGATGAAACAGTTCGCCAAGCAGAAGAAGCCCTTCCTGACCTACTGGTACGCCCCCCAGTGGCTGTTCAAGAAGGTCCCCATGACGGAGGTGAAGCTGCCGCCGTACAAGGAGGGCTGCGACGCGGACGCGGCGAAGGTGGCCTGCGCCTACCCGCACACCCCGCTGCAGAAGTACCTCAACGCCGGGTTCGCCAGGTCCGGGGGCAAGGCGGCGGCCTTCCTGAAGAAGTTCAGCTGGACGACCGAGGACCAGAACGAGGTCTCCCTGATGATCGCCGACCAGAAGCTGTCGCCCCAGGACGCGGCGAAGAAGTGGGTGGACAGCCACCCGTCCGTGTGGAAGAAGTGGCTGTCCTGACCCCCCTCAGCCCCTGAGGGCGTCGGCGGTGTCCCGGACCGCCGCGGTGGCCCGCCGCTGGAGTCCCGGACCGAACGTGATGCGGGTGGCCCCGAGTTCGCCGAGTCCGGCGGGCGAGGGGCCCTCCCCGTCCAGGCGGGCCAGCGCGTTCAGCGGACCCTGGATCCCGGCCCGCAGCAGCGGCAGTACGTCGGCGGGGGCGAGGATCGGGTAGATGCAGTCGGCGCCCGCCGCGACGTACAGCGCGGCGCGCTCGATGGCCCGCTCGGGATCCTTGTCGCCGTGCACGAAGACGTCGACGCGGGCGTTGACGAACAGCCGGTCGGCGGCGGCCGAGCGGACCTCGGCGAGGAAGGCGGCCTGCTCGTGCGGGTCCTTGAGGACACCCCCGTCGGAGTCCTCGAGGTTGCAGCCGACGGCGCCGGCCTCCAGCAGACGCTCCACGATCTCCTTCGGAGCGAGCCCGTACCCGCTCTCGATGTCCGCCGACACCGGCACGTCCACCGCCCGCGCGATCCGGGCGACCGCGGCGAACATCTCGTCGGCCGGGGTCGCCCCGTCCGCGTGCCCGAGCGAGGCGGCCACGCCGGCGCTCGGCGTGGCCAGCGCCGGGAACCCGGCCTCCTCGAGGACACGCGCACTGGCCGCGTCCCAGGGACCGGGCAGGACCAGCGGGTCGCCCTGGGGGCGGTTGCGGTGCAGCGCCCGGAACACGTCCACCTTGCGCTCCGCGGCCCGCTCCCGCCCGCCGTGGCTCACTTGTGCTGTCCGGGCTCGTAGTGGCCCGGGGCCATCCGGGTGGTCACGCCGAACCGGTTCCAGGCGTTGATCACCGTGATCGCGGCGATCAGCCGGGCCAGCTCGGCCTCCTCGAAGTGCTTGGCGGCCTTCTCGTACACCTCGTCCGGCACGAAGCCGTCCGTCAGCACGGTGACCGCCTCGGTCAGCTCGATCGCCGCCAGCTCCTTCTCCGTGTAGAAGTGCCGCGACTCCTCCCACGCGCTGAGCTGCACGATCCGCTGGACGCTCTCGCCGGCCGCCAGTGCGTCCTTGGTGTGCATGTCCAGGCAGAACGCGCAGTGGTTGAGCTGCGAGGCGCGGATCTTCACCAGCTCGTACAGCGCGGGGTCCAGGCCCTGCCGGGCCGCCGCGTCGAGCCGGACCATCGCCTTGTAGACCTCGGGGGCGTGCTCGGTCCAGCGCATGCGCGGGGTGTGCTCGGGGGCGTACTCGACGGTCTTCTCGGTGCTGGTCTCTGTGCTCATGCCCTCGACCCTATGAGTGAGGCAGCCCAGGAGTATGGTCCATTCCCATGGCGAAACCTTGGGCCACTCTGGGCGTCGACCTGCACCTCGAACCGTCCGGCTCCGGCGGGCTGCGCCGGGGCCTGACCGATGCCCTGCGCGAGGCCGTCCGCACCGGCCGCCTCGCCCCCGGCACCCGGCTGCCCTCCTCCCGCTCCCTCGCCGCCGACCTCGGCATCGCCCGCAACACCGTCGCCGAGGCCTACGCGGACCTGGTGGCGGAGGGCTGGCTCACCGCCCGGCAGGGCTCGGGCACACGGGTGGCGGAGCTGGCGGCGACTGTGCCCTCCGGCAGGGGCGCGGGACCCCGCCACCGCGAGCCCGACCGGCCGACGTACAGCCTCCTGCCCGGCGCCCCCGACCTCGCCGCCTTTCCGCGCACCGAGTGGCTCAGGGCCGCCCGCCGCGCCCTGGCCACCGCCCCGTACGACGCCCTCGGCTACGGCGACCCGCGGGGCAGGCCCGAACTCCGCACCGCCCTCGCGGGGTACCTCGCACGGGTGCGCGGCGTCCGCGCCGACCCGGAGTCGGTGCTGATCACCTCCGGCTTCGCCCACGCCCTGCGGATCACCGGCACGCTGCTCGCGGCGCGCGGGGTGCGCACGGTGGCGGTCGAGTCGTACGGCCTCGACACCTACTGGAACCTGCTCCAGCAGTCCGGCCTCGCCACACCCGCCCTCCCGTACGACCGACTCGGCACGGACACCGGCGGGTTGGGCGACGCGGGTGCGGTCCTGCTGACCCCCGCCCACCAGTTCCCCATGGGCACGCCCCTGCAGCCGGAACGACGGGCCGCGGTGATCGACTGGGCGCGGCGCACCGGCGGCCTGATCCTGGAGGACGACTACGACGGAGAGTTCCGCTACGACCGCCAGCCCGTCGGCGCCCTCCAGGGCCTCGACCCCGACCGTGTGATCTACTTCGGCACCGCCAGCAAGTCACTGGCCCCCGGGCTGCGACTGGGCTGGATGGTGCTGCCGCCGTCCCTGGCCCAGGAGGCGGCCTCGGCCAAGGGCGGCACCGACACCGTGGGGGCGCTGGAGCAGCTCACCCTCGCCGAGTTCATCACCTCCGGCGCGTACGACCGCCATGTCCGCTCCTCCCGCCTGCGCTACCGGCGCCGCCGCGACGCCCTCGCCGCCGCCGTCTCCACCCGCGCCCCCGAGGTGACGGTCACCGGCATCGCCGCCGGCCTGCACGCGGTGCTGCGCCTGCCGCCCGGCCTGGAACAGCCGGTGATCCAGGCCGCGACCTGGCAGGGCCTGGCCCTTCACGGCCTCTCCTTCCACCGCCATCCCCAGGCCCTCACCGAGCCGTTGGACGCCCTGGTCGTGGGCTATGCGACACCACCGGACAGCGCGTGGGCGGGTGCGTTGGGGGCGTTGTGCAGGGTGTTGCCGTAGGAACCGGGCCTGAAATCCACTCAGCGGTGAGCCGGTAGGGAGATCGCCGTTCCCCGTGAAATCCCGTCGAACACACCCGAGGGCCCGCCGGAGAAAACCCGACGGACCCTCTGGAGGTCGGCCCTACCTCATTGCTCCGACTCGATTCGGCCGGTACCGGGGAAAGTGGTTCCGCTATTCACGCGAACCTCCCGCCTCAAGGAACTGCCGGTAAACGAGGTCGAGCAGGGCCGCGTACGCGTGTTGCGCGCGGGCCACGGCCTGGTCGCCGTCCGATGCCGTGTCAGCGAGCCGATCGATTCGCTCCATCAACTCTTCCAGCATCGCCGGCACGTCGACCGGAGCAGGCTTGAAGATGCCGCTTTCCACGAATCGGACCACGGTCGTCACGTACTCGTCGGCTTCCGCCAGATCGCTGTGCGCCAGGATCAGGTCCTTCGTCGATCCCTTCCGGGGGAACGGCAGGTTGAGCCAGAGAGTGTAGGCGTCCATGAAACCGAGCATCATGTCTTCCCCCGCTTCTCATGGTTCTCGTCGTACCAGAAGGAAACGATTCGTCCATCCGGCCCGATCATCCCGCCCATACCCCCGTGGGGATCGGTGTACTTCACCGGGTGTGAGTAGTTGAGGTGCAGGAAATCCCGGTGAGAACGATCTTGCTGGGGTTCGCCTACCTCGTACGACTTTCGAGCTGCCGGGGGACGGTGCCGGCACGCAGTTCCCGCAGGTCGGGGATGTGGTTGTAGAGGGTGCCCGGGGAGACGCCGAGGAGCTTGGCGATCGAGGTGATCGAGCGGCCGGGGTCGGGCAGCAGGTCGCGGGCGGCCCGGATGACTTCCTCGGTGGCGACGGTGGGACGTCCGCCGACCCGGCCGCGGGTGCGGGCGGCGGCCAGGCCCTCGTTCGTGCCGATGACGATGAGTTCGCGGATGAACTCCGCCAGGGCGGCGAAGACGTGGAAGACGAGCCGGCCCCCGGGGGTGGTGGTGTCCAGGTTCTCGTGCAGTGAGGTGAAGCCGATCCCGCGCTCGCGCAGCTCGGCGACCATGTTGATGAGGTCCTGGAGGCTGCGGCCGTAACGGTCGAGCGAGGGGACCACGAGGGTGTCGCCGGTGTCGAGGAAGGCGTGGCACGCCTTCAACTCGGGGCGGAGCGCGTTCTTGCCGGACTTCTTGTCCGCGAAGATCTTCCGGCACCCGGCGACGGTGAGCGCGTCGAGCTGCCGTTCGAGCTTCTGCCCGCCGGTCGAGACTCGGGCGTACCCGATCTTGATCTCGGTGCGGACGAGCGGCTCGGCGACGAGGAGGTCCGGCTCGTCGGCCGGTTCGAGGGCGGTCATGGCCCCGGAGCATGTCAGAAAACGGTGCTTGCGGGTTGTTGAATGACCTCGGTTTTTGAAGGAGTTTTTGAGGGCCTGACGGGGTCCGGGCGGGGCCGCAGCGCGATCTTCAGAAAACGAAGGTTATTTGAAGGAACTGGCGGTCGGTGGAGCTCCCGCGGTCTCACCGACCAGACCTCGGCGGACCGCAAGGAGGCCCCCCTTGTCTCCGGTGGTGGTCAGGGACGGAGAAGAGTCTTGATGGCGCTGCGTTCGTCCATGGCCTTGTAGCCTTCGGCGGCCTGGTCGAGGGGCAGGGTGAGGTCGAAGACGCGGCCGGGGTTGATGCGGCCGGTCATGGCGCGGTCGATGAGGTCGGGCAGAAAGCGGCGTACGGGGGCGGGGCCGCCCTGGACGGCGACGTGGGAGTAGAACAGGGCGGTGCCGTCGATCTGGACGCCGTGCGGCACACCGGCGATGCCCACACCACCGCCGGGCCGGGTGGAGTTCAGGGCCTGCTGGGTGGACTGGTCGGTGCCGACGCATTCCAGGACGCGGTCGGCGCCGATGCCGCCGGTCATGTCCTTGATGCGGGTCACGCCTTCCTCACCGCGTTCGGTGACGATGTCGGTGGCGCCGAACTCGGTGGCGAGCATCTGGCGGCTCTCGTGGCGGGACATGGCGATGATGCGTTCGGCGCCGAGTTCGCGTGCGGCGAGGACGGCGGACAGCCCGACGGCTCCGTCACCGACGACCGCGACGGTGTCGCCGCGCTGTACTCCGGCGGCGACGGCGGCCCACCAGCCGGTACCCATGACGTCGGAGCAGGCCAGCAGGTCGGGCACCTGGGCGTCGGTGGGTAGATCGGGGGTGGCGACCATGGTGCCGTCGGCCCACGGGATGCGGATGTACTCTGCCTGGCAGCCGCCGACGAACTCCCGGTTGAGGCAGTTGCTGGGGTAGCCGTTACGGCAGTTGGCGCAGGTGCCGTCGCTGGCGAAGAAGGAACCGACGACGAACTGGCCCGGCCGCACGGTGGTGACGTCGTCACCGACCTCTTCGACGATGCCGACGTACTCGTGGCCGATGGGGGCGGGGCCCTTGGCGGGGTTGATGCCGCGGTAGTCCCACAGGTCCGAGCCGCACACGCAGGTGGCGAAGGTGCGGATGACCGCGTCGGTGGGCTTGAGGATGGTGGGGGCGTCGCGCTCTTCTACGCGGACGTCGCCCGGTCCGTACAGGACGGTGGCACGCATGGCGGGTGCTCCTTGCTGTCGCTGGGGAAGGGATCAGAGTTCGCGGGTGCGGGGGCCGGCGTATTCGGCGTCGGTGACGTGGTCGAGCCAGTCGACGTCGTCGCCTTCCCACAGGGCGATGTGGGTCATGAAGTGGTCGGGGGCGGCACCGTGCCAGTGCTCCTCACCCGGCGGGGTCCAGATCACCTGGCCCGGGTGGGCTTCAAAAATCTTGCCGCCGCGGGACTGGATCAGGGCGATGCCCTCGACGATGTAGAGGGTCTGGCCGATGCCGTGGGAGTGCCAGGCCGTGCGGGCACCGGGAGCGAAGTGCACCGCGTTCGCCCGCGCCCGGGACGGCTCCTCGCCGCGGTAGATCACGTCGGCCCAGGCGTCGCCGGTGAACATCTTCTCGGGCAGCTTGGCGGTGGCGGGACGCGTGCGCAGTTCCATCAGGTGGCTCCTTGAGCGAGGTAGGGGGTGGGTCAGCTGGTGAAGAGGTCCTTGGCGACGGCCATGGCGGACATGGCGCGCGGCCAGCCGGTGTAGAAGGCGAGGTGGGTGATGGCCTCGATCAGCTGGGCCTCGGTGACGCCGTTGTCCTTGGCGCGCCCCAGGTGGTGGCGCAGCTGCTCGGTGCTGCCGCCGGTGACCAGACTCGCCACGGTGATCAGCGAGCGGTCGCGCGGGTCGAGGCCGGGGCGCTCCCACACCTCGCCGAACAGGACGTCGTCGGTGAAGTGCACCAGTTGCGGGGCGAAGTCGCCGAACATCTTCGCCGCGCCCGAGGCGCGATCGGTGTTGCCAGACATGGGTGAGATCCCTGTCGTCGGGCCCCGCAACGGCGGGACGATGAGCTATGGGTGGTGCCGGACTGTCCCGCGGTCGGCGTGGCTTGGGTCAGGCGCGATGCCGGGCGGCGGCCATGCGGGTGGCGGCCAGCGCCGCTGCCAGAGCGACGAGGGCGGCCAGGGTGAGGCTGATGCGCAGGCCGTGCTGGAAGCCGGACGTGCTGGAGATCAGGGCGCCGAAGACGGCCACGGCCAGGGCGCCGCCGATCTGGCGGCTGGTGTTGAACACCCCGCTGGCGGTGCCGGTCTGCTCGGCCGGCACGTGCTCCAGCAGCACCGCGGTGGTCGGCGGCATCACCAGCGGGCCGGCCAGCCCGACCGGGATCAGCAGCAGGGCGCTGGCCCACACCGGTGCCGAGGCCGGCAGTACGGCCAGGGCGATCGATCCGGCCGCGATCAGCACCAGCCCGGCGATGACCGGCACGCGGGGGCCGGTGCGCTCCGCGATCCGTGCGGAGAAGGGGGTCAGGCAGGCGCTGAGCAGCATCATCGGCAAGAACGCGATGCCGGCACCGAGGGCGGACAGGTGGTGCTGCTGCTGGAAGTCGAGGCTGAAGACGAACGGCAGTCCGTAGAAGCCGACCATGAACGCGAAGCCGATGCCGGTGGCGATCACCACCGTGGGGACCCGGAACAGGGACAGCGGCACCATCGGGTGCGCCACCTTGGCCTGCGCCAGCACGAACGCGGCCAGCGCCGCGACCGCGATACCGAGCGAGATCAACACCTTCGGGGCGGTGAACCCTGCCTCGCCGGCCTCGATCGCGCCGAAGGTAAGCCCGCCCATGGCGAGGATGCCGGTGATCTGCCCGATCCAGTCGAACGGTGCCGGACGCGTCGGGGAGTGCGGGCTGCGGGCGAGCAGGGCCAGGGTGAGCAGGCCGACCGGCAGGTTGATGAAGAAGATCATCCGCCAGGAGGCCAGGCTCAGCACACCCCCGAGCACCGGTCCCGCGGCGGCGGCCACGGCGCCGCCCATCGCCCACACCCCCACCGCCCGGGCCCGGCGGGCCGGGTCGGGGAAGGCGTGCCGGACCAGTGCCATCGAGGTCGGCATGGTCACCGCCGCGCCGATGCCCTGCACCACCCGGGCGGCGATGAGGACCGGCAGCGACGGGGCCAGCCCGCACGCCAGCGAGGCGACCACGAACAGGACCAGGCCGCCGGCGAACGCCTTGCGCGCACCGATCCGGTCCGACAGGGCGCCCGCGGACAGCAGCAGGGCGGCGAACATCAACGTGTAGCCGTCGACCACCCACTGCAGGCCGGTGATCCCGCCGCCCAGCGCGTCACGGATCGAGGGCAAGGCCACGTTCACGATCGTCGCGTCCAGTGTGATCACAAAGAAGCCGAGAACGGCGGCGGCCAGCGTCGCCGTGGCGTGCCTGTCAGCCGTACCCACCTCCGGTGAGCGACGCGAGGAAGCGGTGACGGTCATGTCGGCTTGATCCTCTCCAGTGGATGAAACACGCCGGGCCAGACGGTCCGGGCAACACATCCACAGAACCACGCACCAGCTCTGACCTGGGAGTCCTTGCTGGGAGGGGTACTGGCAGGGACCCCCGCACGCGGCACCGGCCTACGCTGGAGCCGTGCCAGCCGACACCGTCCGCGAAGACATCCGCACCTTCCTCACCAGCCGCCGGGCCCGCATCACCCCCAAGGACGCAGGGCTGCCCGACTTCGGCGGGCGGCGACAGGTGGCCGGGCTGCGGCGCTCAGAGGTTGCCCAGCTCGCCGCCATCAGCGTCGAGTACTACACCCGCATCGAACGCGGCAACGTCGGCGGTGTCTCCGAGGACATCCTCGACGCCCTCGCCCGCGCCCTGCGCCTGGACGACGTCGAACGCGCGCACATGGCCGCCCTCGTCCGCGCCGCCAACAACCCCCACCGCGTCCCTGACCGCGACGGCGGCGCCAGCCACGTACGGCCCAGCCTCCAGCAGATCCTCGACGCCATGACCGGGGCAGCCGCCTTCGTCCGCAACGCCCACCTCGACATCCTCGCCACGAACACACTCGCCCGCGCCCTGTACGCAGAGGCCCTCGACAGTGACGAGCAGCCCCCCAACCTGGCCCGCTTCGTCTTCCGCGACCCCCGCGCCCGACGCTTCTACCGCGACTGGGAGGGCATCGCCCACGACGCGGTCGGCAGCCTGCGCACCGAAGCCGCCCGCAACCCCGCCGACACCGACCTCGCCGACCTCATCGACGAACTCGCCAACTGCAGCGAAGAATTCGCCCAGCGCTGGGACGACCACGACGTCGAGTACTACCGCTCCGGCCAGCAGCGCTTCCACCACCCCGACGTTGGCGACCTCGACCTCGACTACGACGCCCTCGAAGTCCCCGCAGACCCCGGCCTCACCATCGTCACTTACACCCTCGCCCCCACCGCGCCCCACGCCACCGCATTCCTACGGCTTTCCCACCCACACCCCAAGGCCCGGTCCGAGACCCCGAGCCCGGCAGCCGACAGCGCCCCACCACGATGACGCCGCCCGTCACTCCGCGTCAGCGTCTTCGATCGCGTCCGGGTCACGGAAGGGGCGCAGGCCCTGCCCGGGGCCGCTGTCCTTGATGTTGAACAGATAGCGGCCCAGGAAGTTGATGTGCCGGTCCTTGAGCGGGGAGAGCCGGGCGACATCCTCGTCCCGGATCTCGTGGCCCTCGGCACGTAGCTGGGCAACGGCGGCGTCGAGGTAGCGGGTGTTCCACAGGACGACGGCGTTGAGGACGAGGCCAAGGGCGGCGAGCTGATCCTCCTGGCCCTCGCGGTACGCCTGACGGATCTGGCCCCGGCCGCCGTGACAGATCGCGCGGGCGAGTCGGTGGCGGGACTCCTGCACGGTCAGCTGCCGGTTCATCAGCCGGCGGTAGGTGTCGTCGACCGGGTCGACCAGGGCAAGCAGGTGCATGGTCTTGTCGATTCGCCCGTACTCGGCGAACGCCGCCCCCAGCGGGGTCGGGTGGCCCTCGCGGCCGAACATCCGCAGCAGGTCGTACGCCCGCACCTGGTTGGTGATGAGTGATCCCGCGACCCGGAGCATGTCGGGCCAGTGCGTCTCAATCCGCTTCAGGTTGACCTTGTTGCAGGCCACCACCTCCAGCGGTCCGTACCCGGCGGCCGGCTCCTCGCCGTCGGGCATGTCGGCCCGCCAGAACCGCTGGTCGGCCACGTCACGGAAGCGCGGGGCGAAGCGGAAGCCGAGCATCTTGTACAGGCCGAAGGCCATGTCGGAGTACGAGGCGTTGTCGGTCGCGACCATCTCCGGCTTCACCCCGCCATCCAGGTTCAGCAGGGTGTCCAGGGTGTAGAGGCTGTCGCGCGGGGTGCCGCGCACGACCATCGCGCCGATCCCGGCGACCTGGTCATTGACGGCGTTGAGCCAGGTCACGCCGCGTTTGTAGCCGTAGTACTTGGGCGAAGGGCCGGTGTTGATGCTCTTGACCGGGACGACGAAGCGCAGGCCGTCGACCGAGGCGAGCAGCCCGCCGCCCCACATCTGGGCCAGCTCGATGCGGGACTGGGCGGTGATCAGCGCGGCGTTCGCCGCGGCGACGGTGTCGGCGCGTACGTAGTTCTGGTCGACGTGGGACAGGCGCGAGCGGGTCAGTGCCTTGTTCTCTGGGTCGGTGACCGGGGTCAGGCCGATGTTGCAGCTCTGCGAGACCAGCAGGGCCACCAGGGAGACAAGCAGGCCCTCCATGCGGGTGCGCCGGTCGGAGACGTGCCCGAAGGAGTCGAGAAACCCGGTCCAGGAGTGGACCTCGAATAGCAGGTCCGGCAGGTCGATCCTGGGGAGCATGGCCTCGGTGGTGGCCTTGAGCCAGGTCAGGGACTCCGGCTCGCCCACCGCACCGAGCTTGTCCACGCTCAGCCGGGCCCGGCCGCCGCCGTCGGGGACGACGACCTCCACCTTCGCCTCGGCGCCGGCCTCGGCCAGCCGGTCGGCCACCTGCCGCCACGCCGCATCGAGTCCGCGGGCGAGCTGGGCCAGGTGCTCGTCGGCGTCCTCGGTCAGGGACAGGCCGGCCAGCACGTCCGACTTCATCGCCTCCCACCGCGGCCCGTCCAGCAGCCGGGCGCGCGGGTCGGCCCGCCGGTTCGACGGAGCGGCGAACACGTCCCGCCGGTTCAGGGCGCGGTGCAGTTGCTCCAGCACGCACACCACGTACGCGTCCCGGTCGACCGCGCCCTGCGGCAGCTTGGTGTTGGAGAACACCGCCCGCTTCCACATCGCCGGGACCAGGTCGGCGTCGACCTCGCGCGGCAGCAGCGGCCGCTCCTTGACCCGCTGGCGCGAGAGCGCGCACAGCCTTCAGCACCCGCCGACCCGCCGGGGCCGCGCCCAGTGCCTCCGACTCGCCCAGCAGCGACAGGAACGGGCGCACCGTGTTGTAGCGCAGGGCGAGCTTCTCGCGCATCGCCGCCTCGGCCGACCCGTCGTCCTCCGGCACCAGGGCCTCCACCGTGGCGACGGCCCCGGCCACCGCCGTACGCGGCACGGCCTCCTCCACCGCCGCCCACAGCGCGGCCACCTCCAGGTTCACCTCGTGCTCGGCGACCAAGTCCAGCTCCTCGGTGAGGATCTTCGACGCCTTCGCCAGGATCCGGGCCGCCTTCTGCAACTGCGGCAGCATCGCCAGGCGCTCCCGCTCCGACGCCCGCCGTGCCGGGGCTGATCAACCGGTTCGCCATCAGCACCGCGAACAGGTCCAACGCGTCGTCGACCGCCTGCGCCTCCAGCTGCCGCACCACCGCCGTCAGCAGGGCCGTGCGCCGCGGCTGCGGAGCCCGCTCGATCGTCTGAGCCTTGCTCAGCTGCCCGTACCGGGCCAGCGTGGACAGCCGGTTCACCGGCACCCGGGACAGGTTCACCCGCCCCAGCGTGAACGCGGAGATCTCCTCCACCCGCTCCATCGCCCGCACCATCGCGGTCCCCGTCGACTTCACCGGCGGCGTGCGCAGCCGCTCCAGCTCCGAGACCCGCCTGCCCTCCGGCACCACCAGCAGCCCGGCCAGCGCCGGCGCGAGCGCCGGATCAGCCCGATCGGTGGCCCGGGCCACCGCCTCGTACAGGCGCCGCTCGGCCGCCGTACGGGCCTCCGACACCTGCCGGGCCAGCACCGACACCCCCGGCAGCAGCACCCGGTTCTTCCGCAGCCACGTCACCGCGTGGTTGAACAATGCCACCGGCCCCTCGGCATGCGTCCACGCCCGCCCGTACAGGAACCCGCGGAACTCCCGACCCCACCGCCGGTCGGTGAAGTCGCGGTACCCGAACCGCTCCTGGATCTGGCTCGTACACCGTCGAGCGCCGCTCGGCGTACCGCTTCACGCACGACGCATCGTCGATCCCGAGCTGGCCGACCAGGTACTCCACGGCCTCCCACGGCACCGCCAGGGGATCCTCCCCCAGGAACCGGCCGACGTAGCGGACCGTGCAGATCTGCATCGCCATCCCCAGCCGGTGAGCGTCCGTACGCCGCAGCGCGATCAGATCACGGTCGTCATCATCGAGGAAGAAGAACCGCTCCAGCTCCGGGCGCGTGGGCACCTCGGTGAACGTCCCGTACGCCTCGGCCTGCTCATCAGTCAGAAACTCCACCGGCACGAAACGGACCGTAGCCAGCACCGACGACCGTCAGACGATCTTTCCGCGAACCCCAGCGGACCCTCCCGCCGGCGTGCTAGCCGACCATGATCGTTCTCACCGGGATTTCCTGTACCTCAACTATCAGACCCGTCACAGTCGGCAGGGAATGTAACGTCCCAAAAGGGGCGGCCGTTTCCCGGCCGCCCCTCACTCCTCGTCCTTGAACGTGCCCCCCTCAGGCAGCCTGCTCCTCCGCGGGCGCCTCTCCGAAGCGGGCCAGCAGCAACGCGCCCGCCACGGCCACCGCGAAGCCCAGGACCGCCAGCCAGGTCAGCCCCTCGCGCGTGCGGTCTCCCAGCCAGACGACGCCCACCGCCGCGGGACCGATCGTCTCGCCGATCACCATCCCTGCGGTCGCGGTGGTCACCGACCCGCGTTGCAGGGCGGAGGTCAGCAGCATGAAGGCGGCGGCTCCGCCGATCAGGAGGGCGTAGGCCGCCGGGTTGGTGAGCAGGGCGGCCGGGCGGAGCGAGTCGATCAGGCGGACCGAGACCTCCACCACCCCGAACCCGAAACCGGCCCCCAGCCCCAGCACCAGCGCCCGCAGTGGCCCGGACAGCCGCCCGCCCAGCAGCGCGAGCACCAGCATGCAGACGGCCGTGGCGAGCATCGTCCACTTCAGCGCGTCCGACCCGGCCACGCCCCCCTCGGGACCGGACGCCAGCCCCAGCATCGCCAGCCCGGCGCACACCACGGCCACCGCGCCCCACTCCGTGCCGCTCAGCCGCACCCGCAGCAGGCGCGCCGCCACTACGGCGGTCACCGCCAGACTCGCCGCCAGGGCGGCGCTGACCGCATAGATGGGAAGGGAGCGCAGCGCCGCGATCTGGAACAGGAAGCCGAGCCCGTCCAGCGCCAGTCCGGCGATGTACCGCCACTGCCGCAGCGCCCGCAGCAGCAGCGCCGCCTCGCCGCCCCCGCCCGTACCAGCCTCACGCGCCGCGACCGCCTGCAATACCGTCGCGGTGCCGAAGCACACCGCCGCGCCAAGGGCGCACACCATTCCAAAGAGCACAAAGGGACTTTAGGAGAGGGCCGGTCCGGGCACCCACTGCGGTCTGCCCTCTTACCGTTCTCTAGTCTGTACCGACAGTCCGACGAACACACGGGGGAGACGCCACGATGGACAACACGCGCCGCCGGCTGCGCTCCGGCACGGTCGTGCTCGGCGGCATGGGCCTGCTGGCCGCGGCCCTTTCCGCCTGCTCCTCCGACCCGGACAAGCGCTGCGTCGACCGAGACAGCTACAACTACGCCAAGGGCTACAAGGTCGTCTCCGACAAGAACTGCAGGACGACCAAGGCGGCCGTGAACGCCGACTGGTACTACGGCGGCGACAAGAAGGGCTCCTGGGTGAGCGACGGCTCCTTCACCAGGCCCCGGTCGTCGGGTTCGGGCGGCAGCCACAGCGGCAGCGGGGTCCACCGCGGCGGCTTCGGCGGCGGCCACCACAGCTCCGGCGGCTGACCGGCACCGGCCCATGGAACGCCGTACCACCACCCCCCGGCCCGGCTGGCAGCGGACCGTGGAGGAGCAGGGGCTCGTCTACCCCCTCACCCGCCACCCCGACGGCTCCCTGCGCCCCTACTGGGACGAGAGCGCCTACTACGTCTTCTCCCTGGAGGAGGTCGAGGCGCTGGAGGACACCGTCGAGGAACTGCACCGCATGTGCCTCGCGGCCGCCGAGCACATCGTGGCGAAGGACCGCCTCGCCGACCTCGGCATCACCGACCCGGCCGTGGCCGCCGCCGTCGCCGAGGCCTGGCGGCGCCGCGCCGAACTCCCCTCCGTCTACGGCCGGTTCGACCTGCGCTACGACGGCACCGGCCCGGCCAAGCTGCTGGAGTACAACGCCGACACCCCGACCTCGCTGGTGGAGGCCGCCTCGCCGCAGTGGTTCTGGATGGAGGACCGCTTCCCCGGCGCCGACCAGTGGAACTCCCTGCACGAACGCCTCGTCGAGGCCTGGCGGACGCAGGCCGCGCTCCTCCCGCCCGGCAGCCCGCTCCACTTCGCCCACTCCTCGGCCGACGAACTCGGCGAGGACCTGATGACGGTCGCCTATCTGAAGGAGACCGCCGAACAGGCCGGCCTGGACACCGACTGGCTGTCCATGGAGGAGATCGGCTGGGACACCCTCTCCGGCCGCTTCGTCGACAACCAACTCCGGTTCATCCGCGGCATCTTCAAGCTCTACCCCTGGGAGTGGCTCACCACCGACGCCTTCGGCGGGCACGTCCTGGACACCCTCGACAACGGCGGCGGCACCGGCAGCACCCTGTGGATCGAACCCGCCTGGAAGATGCTGCTCAGCAACAAGGCCCTGCTGGCGATCCTCTGGGAGCTGTACCCCGGCCACCCCAACCTCCTCCCCGCCTACCTCGACGGCCCCCGCGAACTGGCCGCCGGACCGGGCTGTGTCTCCAAGCCCCTGCTCGGCCGCGAGGGGGAGGGCGTCACCGTGCACCCGCCCGGCGCACCCGTCGCACCGCGCGACGAGCCCTGCTGCTACCAGCAGTTGGCGCCCCTGCCCGCCTTCGACGGCAACCACGTCGTCCTCGGCGCCTGGGTCGTCCAGGACGAGCCGGCCGGCCTCGGCATCCGCGAGTCCTCCGGCCTGATCACCGACGAGTACGCCCGCTTCCTGCCCCATGTGATCCTCTAGGCGGCCGCCGCGCCGCCTCTCAGCCGCTCAGCACCGCCCGGAACTGCTCCAGCCCCCAGTCCAGGTCCGCCTCGGAAACGATCAGCGGCGGAGCGATCCGCACCGTGGCGCGGTGGGTGTCCTTCACCAGCACCCCGCGGTCCATCAGCCGCTCCGCAACCTCCCTCGCCGTGCCGGCCCTCGGCGCGATGTCCACGCCCGCCCACAGCCCACGCCCGCGCACCGCCGTCACCGCGCCCGCATCGAGCAGCGCGCCCAGCGCCCGGTGCAGCCGCTCGCCCAGCTCGGCCGCCCGGGCCTGGAACTCGCCCGTGCGCAGCATCGCGATCACCTCCAGCGCCACCGCGCAGGCCAGCGGATTCCCGCCGAACGTCGACCCGTGCTCGCCCGGCCGGAACACCCCGAGCACCTCCGCGCTCGACACCACCGCCGACACCGGCACGATCCCGCCGCCCAGCGCCTTGCCCAGCACATACATGTCCGGGACCACCCCCTCGTGCTCGCACGCGAAGGTCCGCCCGGTGCGGCCGAGACCCGACTGGACCTCGTCGGCGACGAAGAGCACGTTGCGCTCGCGGGTCAGCTCCCGGACCGCGGGGAGATAACCGGCCGGCGGCACGATCACCCCGTTCTCGCCCTGGATCGGCTCCAGCAGCACCGCCACGGTGTTCTCCGTCAGCGCCTCGCGCATCGCCGTCAGATCGCCGTACGGCACGATCTCGAACCCCGGCGTGTACGGCCCGAAGTCCGCCCGGGCCTCCGGGTCGGTGGAGAAGCTGATGATCGTCGTCGTACGGCCGTGGAAGTTGCCGCCCGCGACCACGATCTTCGCCATCTCCGGGGGCACCCGCTTCACCCGGTACCCCCACTTCCGGGCCGTCTTCACCGCGCTCTCCACGGCCTCCGCGCCGGTGTTCACCGGGAGCACCATCTCCATCCCGCACAGCTCGGCCAGCTCCGTGCAGAACGCCGCGAACCGGTCGTGCAGGAAGGCGCGGGACGTCAGCGTCACCCGCTCCAGCTGGGCCTTCGCCGCCTCGATCAGCCGCCGGTTGCCGTGCCCGAAGTTCAGCGCGGAGTAGCCGGCCAGCAGATCCAGGTACCGCCGCCCCTCCACATCCGTCATCCAGGCGCCGTCCGCCGTGGCCACGACGACCGGCAGCGGATGGTAGGTGGGGGCACAGTGCGCCTCGGCGGCGCTGATGAGGTCTTCTGCAGCGGACATGGCCTCTCCCGGATCCGACGAGAACGCTTCGGGAACACGACGGTGACCTCTTTCCTACCGTCGCTCGCATGGTGGACGCGGGACCTGCGCCGTCCGGCTCGCCCGGTAGGCTGATCACCGGGCCGTGACTGGCGCGCTGGGATGGGAAAGACCATCGGGGAGCGGTCCGACGGGAAACAGTGCCGTGCGCCTGGGCCGAACGTGAACGCTGTACGCACGCCGTCCGGAGGTCCTCATGCCAGAGCAGCACCCCCTCTCCACCGAGTCCACCGCCTTCCGTGCCGCCCTCGACGTCGTCCGCGCCGTCGAACCGCGCGTCGCCGACGCGATCGGCCAGGAGGTCACCGACCAGCGCGCGATGCTCAAGCTGATCGCCTCCGAGAACTACGCCTCCCCGGCCACCCTGCTGGCGATGGGCAACTGGTTCAGCGACAAGTACGCCGAGGGCACCGTCGGCCGCCGCTTCTACGCCGGCTGCCGCAACGTCGACACCGTCGAGGCCCTGGCCGCCGAGCACGCCCGCGAGCTCTTCGGCGCCCGCCACGCCTACGTCCAGCCGCACTCCGGCATCGACGCCAACCTCGTCGCCTTCTGGGCCGTCCTCGCCGACCGGGTCGAGGCACCCTTCCTGGAGAAGGCCGGCGCCCGCCAGGTCAACGACCTGACCGAGGCCGACTGGGCCGAGCTGCGCCAGGCCTTCGGCAACCAGCGCATGCTCGGCATGTCCCTGGACGCCGGCGGCCACCTCACCCACGGCTTCCGCCCGAACATCTCCGGCAAGATGTTCGACCAGCGCTCCTACGGCACCGACCCGGCCACCGGCCTCATCGACTACGACGCCCTGCGCGCCCAGGCCCGTGACTTCAAGCCGCTGATCATCGTCGCGGGCTACTCGGCGTACCCCCGTCTGGTGAACTTCCGGATCATGCGCGAGATCGCCGACGAGGTCGGCGCGACCCTCATGGTCGACATGGCCCACTTCGCGGGTCTGGTGGCGGGCAAGGTCCTGACCGGCGACTTCGACCCGGTCCCGCACGCCCGGATCGTCACCACCACCACCCACAAGTCGCTGCGCGGCCCGCGCGGCGGCATGGTCCTGTGCGACGACTCCCTGAAGGACCAGGTCGACCGCGGCTGCCCGATGGTCCTCGGCGGCCCGCTCCCGCACGTCATGGCGGCCAAGGCCGTCGCCCTCGCCGAGGCCCGCCGGCCCGCCTTCCAGGACTACGCCCGGCGCATCGTCGACAACTCCCGCGCGCTGGCCGAGGGCCTGATGCGGCGCGGCGCCACCCTGGTGACCGGCGGCACGGACAACCACCTCAACCTGATCGACGTGGCCACCTCCTACGGCCTCACCGGCCGCCAGGCGGAAGCGGCCCTCCTGGACTCGGGCATCGTCACCAACCGCAACGCCATCCCGGCCGACCCCAACGGCGCCTGGTACACCTCCGGCATCCGCATCGGCACCCCCGCCCTCACGACCCGCGGCCTGGGTACGGCGGAGATGGACGAGGTGGCGGGCCTGATCGACCGCGTCCTCACCACCACCGAACCGGGCACCACCAAGTCCGGCGCGCCCTCCAAGGCGGCCCACGTCCTGGACGAGAAGGTGTCCCAGGAGATCGCCCAGCGGGCGACGGACCTGGTGGCGGGCTTCCCGCTGTACCCGGAAGTCGACCTGGGCTGAACCCGGCCGGGAGCGCGGGGTCGTATCGGTGCCGTCACCACTCCTCACACCTGAGAGAATGATGAACATGGCCAACGACCGACCCCGCGTGCTCTCCGGCATCCAGCCCACCGCCGGCTCGTTCCACCTCGGCAACTACCTCGGCGCCGTCCGCCAGTGGGTGGCCCTGCAGGAGTCCCACGACGCCTTCTACATGGTCGTCGACCTGCACGCGATCACGGTCCCGCAGGACCCGAAGGAGCTGCGGGCCAACACCCGGCTCGCCGCCGCGCAGCTGCTGGCCGCCGGTCTGGACCCGGACCGCTGCACCCTCTTCGTCCAGAGCCACGTCCCCGAGCACGCCCAGCTCGCCTGGATCATGAACTGCCTCACCGGCTTCGGCGAGGCCAGCCGCATGACCCAGTTCAAGGACAAGTCCGCCAAGCAGGGCGCCGACCGCGCCTCCGTCGGCCTGTTCACGTACCCGGTCCTCCAGGTCGCCGACATCCTCCTCTACCAGGCCAACGAGGTGCCGGTGGGCGAGGACCAGCGCCAGCACATCGAGCTGACCCGTGACCTGGCCGAGCGCTTCAACGGCCGCTTCGGCGACACCTTCGTGATCCCGTCGCCGTACATCCTCAAGGAGACGGCGAAGATCTACGACCTGCAGGACCCGTCGATCAAGATGAGCAAGTCGGCGTCCACGCCGAAGGGCCTGATCAACCTGCTCGACGAGCCGAAGACCACGGCCAAGAAGGTCAAGAGCGCCGTCACCGACACCGACACCGTGATCAGCTACGACGCGGAGAACAAGCCGGGCGTGTCGAACCTCCTCACCATCTACTCCACGCTCACCGGCACCTCGATCGCCGAGCTGGAGCGGCAGTACGAGGGCAAGATGTACGGCGCCCTCAAGACCGACCTCGCCGAGGTCATGGTCGAGTTCGTGACCCCGTTCCGGGAGCGCACCCAGCAGTACCTGGACGACTCCGAGACGCTCGACTCGATCCTCGCCAAGGGCGCGGAGAAGGCGCGCGCGGTCGCCGCGGAGACGCTGGCGCAGGCGTACGAGCGGGTCGGATTCCTGCCGGCGAAGCACTGAGCCGCACGGCCCGGCGCTGGGGCGCACGACCGTACGCACGTCCGAGTGGGCGGAGCGCTGCACATCACTTCCGCTGCGCCTGCCGACGGGACTTCCATGGCCGTACAGTCGATAGCCCACGGCCGAACGTGACGAACGGGACGGCCTGCACAAGACGACAGACGCGACGACAGGAGACGACGTGGGGACCGTAACGATCGGCGTGTCGATCGCGGTCCCGGAGCCTCACGGCAGCCTGCTCCAGGAGCGGCGCGCGGGCTTCGGCGACCCCGCGGCTCACGGCATCCCCACGCATGTCACGCTCCTGCCGCCGACCGAGGTCGACGAGGGCGAGCTGCCGGCCGTCGAGGCGCACCTCACCGAGGTCGCCGCGGGCGGGCGGCCGTTCCCGATGCGGCTGTCCGGCACCGGCACGTTCCGTCCGCTGTCCCCCGTGGTCTACGTCCGCGTCGTCCAGGGCGCCGAGGACTGCACCCTGCTGCAGCAGCGGGTGCGGGACGCCTCGGGGCCGGTGGCGCGCGAGCTGCAGTTCCCGTACCACCCGCACGTCACCGTCGCGCACGGCATCGACGAGGCGGCGATGGACCGCGCGTTCGAGGAACTGGCCGGCTTCGACGCGCAGTGGCCGTGCACGGGCTTCGCCCTGTACGAGCAGGGCCCGGACGGGGTGTGGCGCAAGCTGCGGGAGTACACGTTCGGGGGAACGGTGGTGCCGCCGCAGGCCGGTGCGCTTCGTGGGGTGGGCCGTAGCGCGGTGTCGTAGTGCCGGGGCCGCTACAGGGGCAGCCGTCGGAACAGTGCCCTCGGGGCGTGCCGTAGCGCCGACATCACCAGCCGCAGCGCCCCCGGCACCCACACCACCTCCGAACGGCGGCGCACACCCAGTTCGATGGCCGTGGCGACCGCCTCCGGGGTCGTCGAGAGCGGCCCCTCACCCCGGACGTAGCCCGGCCGTACGACCATGACGTGCACGCCCGTGCCGTGCAGCGCGTCGCCGAGGCCCTGGGCGAAGGTGTCGAGGCCGGCCTTGCTGGAGCCGTAGATGAAGTCGGCGCGGCGGGCCCGCTCGCCGGCGACGGAGGACAGGACCACGAGGGAGCCGTGCCCCTGGGTCTGCAGGGCGCGGCCGGCGACCAGGCCGGCGGAGACGGCGCCGGTGTAGTTGGTCTGGGCGACCTGGACGGCGCGTACCGGGTCCCGCTCGTCGTGAGCCTGGTCGCCGAGGATGCCGAAGGCGAGCAGCACCAGGTCGATGTCGCCCTCGGCGAACACCTTGCCGAGGGCGGTCTCGTGGGACTCGGGGTCGAGGGCGTCGAAGGCGACCGTACGGGTGTCCGCGCCGAGTGCGCGCAGGCTCTCGGCGGCCTGTTCCAGGGCCGGTGAGGGGCGGCCCGCCAGCCATACCGTGCGGGTGCGGCGGGCGATCAGCCGACGCGCGGTGGCCAGCGCGATCTCGGACGTGCCGCCGAGGACGAGCAGGGAGTGGGGAAGACCGGAGGCGTGCTTCACATCAGCAGGCATGTCGGTGACCGTATCGTCCCTATATGAGGGATTAGTTACTGAACATTCGCCCGCTCCACACAATGGGTGATTAGTGGGATGTCTTACGAGCGTGCGGTCAGGGGCAGGAAGGGATCATGGACTGGCTGAAGAGACTCCCCGGCATCGGGCCGGTCGTGGCCCGGCTGATGGAGACGCACGCGTGGCACTGCTACGAACGGCTGGACCGGGTGAAGTGGACTCGGTTGGCCGCTGCGATGACGTTCATCGGCTTCGTGGCGCTGTTCCCGCTGCTGACCCTGGTCGCCGCGGTCAGCGCCGCCACGCTCAGCCCGGCCCGGCAGAAGACCGTCGAGCACAAGGTCGCCGAGCAGTTCCCGGGCGTTCTCTCCAGCCAGTTGGACCTCACCTCGCTCGTCCACAACGCCGGCACCGTCGGCGTCATCGCGGGCGCCGTACTGCTGTTCGCCGGCATCGGCTGGGTCGGCCAGACGCGGGACTGTCTGCGCGCGGTGTGGGAGCTGCCGGACCAGCAGCAGAACCCGGTGGTGGCCAAGGCCAAGGACGCCGGCATCCTCTTCGGCCTCGGCGGGGCCCTGCTGGTCACGCTCGCCGCGTCCACGCTCGCCTCGGCCGCCGTCGGACTGGTCTCGCGCCACCTGGGCCTGGCCGAGCACGGCTGGGGCACGGTGCTGCTGCGGATCGCCGCTTTCGCCGTCGCGGTTCTCGGCGACTTCCTGGTCCTGCTCTACGTCCTGACCCTGCTGCCCGGTGTCGAGCCGCCGCGCCGCCGCCTGTTGGTGGCCGCACTGCTCGGCGCGGTCGGCTTCGAACTGCTGAAACTGCTGCTGAGCAGCTACATCCAGGGAGTCGCCGCGAAGAGCATGTACGGCGCGTTCGGCGTCCCCGTGGCGCTGCTGCTGTGGATCAACTTCACCGCGAAACTCGTGCTGTTCTGCGCCTCCTGGACGGCGACGCAGAGCGCGAAGCCCGAGCCCGCCGAGGTCACGGACGCGGCCGACGGCGCATCAGGTCCGGCAGCGGCCAACGGCGGTTGACCAGGAAGGCCGCGCCCGCGAGCAGCACCAGCAACCCGCCGGTGACGGCCGCGGCGGTAGCGATGCCGGAGCCCGAGCCGGTGGTGGCACCGGCCACCGGCCTGGCGCCGGATCCGCTGCTCCCCGCGGACGTCCCGGTGGATCCGCTGGGCCCCGGGCTCGGCAGGGCGCTCTTCGGCGGCACCAGCTCGCCCACCGGATTGACCTTGCCGGCCGCCTGGAAACCCCAGTCGAAGAGCCTGGCCGTCTCCTTGTAGACCTCGTTGTGCTCGGCCTTCTCCGGATGCATCACCGTGACCAGCAGCACCCGGCCGTTCCGCTCGGCGACCCCGGTGAAGGTGGCGCCCGCGTTGGTGGTGTTGCCGTTCTTCACGCCCGCGATGCCCTGGTAGACGGGCACGTCGGGGTCACCGCTCAGCAGCCGGTTGGTGTTGCGGATCTCGCGCGACTCGAACCTGGCGCTGACGGTCGAGCAGTAGTCGCGGAAGTCCTTCTTCTGCAGCCCGGACCGGGCGATCAGCGTCAGGTCGTAGGCCGACGACAACTGCCCCGGCTCGTCGTAGCCGTCGGGCGAGACCACGTGCGTGTCCTGGGCCTGCAGTTCGTCGGCGTGGTCCTGCATGTCCTTGACGGTCTGCGCGACGCCCTGGTTCATCGAGGACAGCACGTGCACGGCGTCGTTGCCCGAGCGCAGGAAGACCCCGAGCCACAGGTCGTGGACGGAGTAGGTGTGCCCCTCCTTTATGCCGACCACGCTGGAGCCGACACCCATGCCCGCGAGGTCGGACGGCACCACCTTGTGCTTCTCCTCCTTCGGGAAGCGGGGCAGCAGGGTGTCCGCGAACAGCATCTTCAGCGTGCTCGCCGGGGGCAGCCGCCAGTGCGCGTTGTGCGCGGCGAGCACCTCGCCGGACTCGGCGTCGGTGACGATCCAGGAGCGCGCGGTGATGTCCTTGGGCAGCACCGGGACGCCGGGCGCGAGATTGACCTGCGTGCCGGGCTGGCCCAGCCGGACGCCGCCCACGGTCGACATGCGGGCCGGGGGCGCGGCCGTCGGACTGGCCGGAGGAGTCGGGGCGGCGAGGGCGGCGGGCGCGGTGGCGGACAGGGACAGCAGGGTGGCGGAGGTGACCAGCAGGGATCGCCGGCCGGTCTTCTTCGGTGCAGGCACGGTCGAGAAAGTACCTTTTGTCGGCCGCGATGTCCCATGACCCACCTCACCCCCGACACGGAACCCGACGGCAGGCGGCCATACTGTCCCCATGAAGCTCAGCCGCCCGGTCTCCTGGTTCCTGCTCGCTTTCGGGGTGTGGTCCTGGGTCATCTGGGTCACTTTCGTCAAGAACCTGGTCAAGGACAGCAGCGGGCTCGCCTTCGACGACGGCCGTCCCACCGCGTACTTCTGGGTGCACCTGCTGCTGGCGGTCGTCTCCTTCGTATTGGGGACGGTCATCGGGGTCATCGGGTTGCGCGGGCTGCGCGCACTGCGCCGTACGTCATAGCCGTCCGGTACGGCGTCGGCCTCCAGCTCTCCGGTCACACCCACGGCGGCCCGCTCTGGCCCGGCAACCTCCTCGCGGCCGCCGCCAACCCCACCGTCGCCACGCGCGCGTGAGCCGTACCCGCGCCTGACCGAAACCGCTCCCACCCCTGTGAAGGCGCTGTGAAACCCGGGGGAAACAACGCCTCGGTAAGTTCTTCCCCCATCTGGTCAGAAAGCCCTTCCCCCAGGTGAAACCCGTGTGATTAGGTGAGCCGCGCCACTAGGGGGTGGCGAAATTGTGCTGGCCAGGGGTAGGGCCTTTGAAGGGCCTGGGGAGGGCACCACCATGCGATCTGTTCGCATGCGCGTTCTCGTGGCACTGCTCGTGCTCGCGATCGTGGGAATCGGCGGCTGGCAACTGCTGCCGTCGCAGGACAACCAGAACAAGACCATCGCGGTCGGTACGACGGACGCCGTCACGGACCTCGACCCGGCCGGCGCCTACGACGCCGGTTCCTGGGCGTTGTTCAGCAATGTCTTCCAGTCGCTGCTGACGTTCGAGCCGGGCGGCGTCGAACCGGTCCCGGACGCGGCGAAGAGCTGCGCCTTCCAGGGCAGCGGCCTGCGGACGTACCAGTGCACGCTGCGCTCCGGCATCACCTTCCCGAGCGGGCGCACGATGACGGCCGAGGACGTGAAGTACTCGTTCGACCGGGTCAAGAAGATCAACTCGGATGTCGGCCCGGCGTCGCTGTTCTCCACGCTCGCCTCGGTGACCGCCGACGACGCGACGACCGTCACCTTCCATCTGTCGTCCGCCGACGCCACCTTCCCGCTGAAGGTCGCCACCGGCGCCGGGTCGATCGTGGACAAGGAGAAGTACCCGGCCGACTCCCTGCGCGGCGGCACCGACGTCGACGGCACCGGCCCGTACACCCTGACGTCGTACACCAAGAACGAGAAGGCCGTCCTGCAGCCGAACGGCTCCTACAGGGGCTACCTCACCGGTACCGGCCGCCCGATCGAGCTGCGCTACTACGCCGACTCCGCGAAGCTCGACACCGCCTGGAAGGCGGGGCAGGTCGACGTCGCCACCCGGGAGCTGCCGCCCAGCGTGCTCTCCGAGCTGAACCCGAGCGACCCCGACAAGCGGGTCACCGAGTCCGACAGCGCCGAGACCCGCAACCTGTACCTCAACACGCGCGCCGACTCGCCCCTGCGCGACGTGCGGGTGCGCCGGGCGATGGCCTGGCTGGTCAACCGCGAGCAGCTCGCCTCGACGGTCTACGAGGGCACGGTCGATCCGCTGTACTCGCTGATCCCGACCGGCATCACCGGCCACACCACGTCGTTCTTCGACGACTACCCGAAGCAGAGCGTGCAGAAGGCGCGGGCGCTGCTCACCCAGGCCGGGGTGTCCCTGCCCGTCCGGTTCACCTTCGGCTACGGCAGGAACCGGGGCGTGGGCGAGCAGGAGGCCGCGACGCTGAAGCAGCAGCTGGAGGCCGGCGGCCTGTTCAAGGTGGACGTCCAGGGGTACGAGTGGACCGACTTCCAGAAGCGCTGGGCCACCGGGAAGATGGACGCGTGGGCGGTCGGCTGGGTGCCCGACTATCCGGACCCGGACACCTTCGGCGCCGCGCTCGTCGGCACGGGTTCCACGATGAGCACCGGGTACAGCAACAAGCTGGTCGACCATCTGATCCTGGACAGCCAGCAGTACGCCGACCGCAGCCGGGCCGCGAACGACTTCCGGGACATCCAGGCGGACGTCGCCCAGGACGTCCCGCTGATCCCGCTGTGGCAGCGCAAGGAGTACGTGGTCAGCACCGAGGCCGTGGGCGGCAGTCAGTACCTGGACGACGGCACGGGCGTCTTCCGCCTGTGGCGTCTGCAGTGGATCTGATCAGCCGGCCTTCTCCGCGCGCCCCCTGGCCGCCCCGGGCCCCTCGGTTCCCCCGGTCCGTGGATCCGGCAGTGCCCTGGTCATGCCGGGCAGGAAGTCCGTGAACAGCTCATGGATCTCCAGCACCAGGGGGCGCAGCACGCGGAAGCGGGCGAGCGCCACCCCACGGGCGGTCAGCCGGGCGCCGCGCCGGGCCAGGCGGTAACTGCGCTCGCGCCCCTCCGTCCGGTCGAAGACCCAGTACAGGACCAGTCCCATCTGGGAGAGCCACATCAACTCCGGGAGCACGTCGCGCAGTTCGGCCGGAACCTTCGACCTGGAGCCGGCCAGCACCTCGCGGTGGACGGCGATGGCCTGCTCACGGGCGTGCTCGCTCTCCGGGGAGAAGGGGCTGAGCGGGCTGTCGGGGTCGGCGGCGTTCTTGAAGAACTGCACGGCGAACTCGTGGTACGGCCGGGCGATGTCGAGCCAGACGGTCAGCACGCCCGCGAGCCGTGCCTCCAGGTCGGTCTCCCGCTCCAGGACCTCACGGACCGCCGCCTGGTGCTCGGCGGCGATCCGGTCGTAGAAGCCCTGGATCAGGTGTTCCTTGCCCTCGAAGTAGTAGTAGGCGTTGCCGACGGAGACCCCGGCCTCCTTGGCGATGGCCCGCATGGTGGTCTTGTCGTACCCGCGCTCCTGGAACAACCGCATCGCGGTCTGCAGGATCAGGGCGCGGGTCTGCTCGGACTTGCTGCTGGGGGAGCCGGCCGTCTCGGGACCGTCGTTCATCGCGGGCACGGTAGAAGAGCCTAACGAGTACGACAGCAGGGCCTGGCCGGTGGCGCAGTGGTCAGTTCCGGCGGCCGAGTTGCCGGCGCCTGGTGTAGTCCGTGAAGCCGAGGATGTTGCCCCACGGGTCGGCGATCTCCACCGTCCACCCGGTGGCCCCCTGGAACACCTCGTCCAGCGGCTGGATCCCGGCCGCGGCGAGTTCCCGCGCGGCCGTCCGCGCGTCCGGCACCTCCAGCCAGACCCGCGCCGAGGGCCAGGGCGGCGACCGGTGCCCCAGCTGCTCCTCGACGCACAGCAGGATCCCGGGCGTCTCCCCGCCGACCTTCAGCAGGGCGAGCCCACCCTCGTCGAACCGGAACCCGAGACTGAACCCGGCCCGCTCGTAGAACCCGACGGCCTCCTCGAGGTCCCCGACGGGAAGCAACACGTTGTCGAAACCGAGCAGCTCGTAGGACTCTTCGTCTGACATGTCGTCACATTAGAACCACCGGGTGGGGAAACCCGACAAAAACGCCCGAGGGCCCTGCTTCCGGAGGATCGGAGAACAGGGCCCTCGGGCCGGGCCGGCGTACCGGCGGACGGATCAGTAGCGACGCGTGATCAGCGCGCGCTTGACCTCCTGGATCGCCTTGGTGACCTCGATGCCACGCGGGCAGGCGTCCGTGCAGTTGAAGGTCGTACGGCAACGCCACACGCCGTCACGGTCGTTGAGGATCTCCAGGCGCTGCTCGCCCGCCTCGTCACGGCTGTCGAAGATGAAGCGGTGGGCGTTCACGATCGCGGCCGGACCGAAGTACTGGCCGTCGTTCCAGAACACCGGGCAGGACGACGTGCACGCGGCGCACAGGATGCACTTGGTGGTGTCGTCGAAGCGCTCGCGGTCCTCGGCGGACTGCAGCCGCTCACGCGTCGGCTCGTTCGTGTCCTTGGTGACCAGGAACGGCATGACGTCCCGGTACGCCTGGAAGAACGGCTCCATGTCCACGACCAGGTCCTTCAGGACCGTCAGGCCCTTGATGGGCTCGATCGTGATCGGCTTCTCGGGGTTGATGTCCTTGATCAGCGTCTTGCAGGCAAGGCGGTTCTTGCCGTTGATCCGCATCGCGTCCGAGCCGCAGATGCCGTGCGCGCACGAGCGGCGGAAGGTGAGGGTGCCGTCGAGGTCCCACTTGATCTTGTGGAGGCCGTCGAGGACACGCTCCTTCGGGTCGATCTCCAGCTGGAAGTCTTCCCAGGCCGCCTCCGCCGAGACCTCCGGGTTGAACCGGCGGACCCGGAAGGTGACCGTGATGTAGGGGGAGTCGGCGAAACCGGGCTCGGGCTTGCCGGCCGCCTCTTCCTTGTCCAGAACAGGGGTAGCCATCAGTACTTACGCTCCATCGGCTGGTAGCGGGTCTGGACGACCGGCTTGTAGTCGAGACGGACGGTTTCCGAGCCGTCGGCGCCGACCTCGCGGTACGCCATGGTGTGGCGCATGAAGTTGACGTCGTCGCGGTTCGGGTAGTCCTCGCGGTAGTGACCGCCGCGGGACTCCTTGCGGGCCAGCGCCGAGACGGCCATGACCTCGGCGAGGTCGAGCAGGTTGCCCAGCTCGATGGCCTCCAGCAGGTCGGTGTTGAACCGCTTGCCCTTGTCCTGGATCGCCACGTTCTTGTAGCGCTCGCGCAGCTCGGCGATCTTCTCGACGGCCGTCTTGATCGTCTGCTCGGTGCGGAACACCATGACGTTGGCGTCCATGGTCTCCTGCAGCTCGCGGCGCAGGGTGGCCACCCGCTCGTTGCCGGTGGAGTTGCGCAGCCGCTCGATCTGCTCGACGACGAGGGACTCCGGGTTCTCCGGCAGCTCGACGAAGTCCGTCGTGTGGGCGTACTCGGCGGCGGCGATGCCCGCGCGGCGGCCGAACACGTTGATGTCCAGCAGCGAGTTGGTGCCGAGGCGGTTGGCGCCGTGCACGGAGACGCAGGCGACCTCGCCGGCCGCGTACAGACCCGGCACGACGGTGGTGTTGTCCGCCAGGACCTCACCCTCGACGTTCGTCGGGATGCCGCCCATCGCGTAGTGCGCGGTCGGCTGGATCGGGATCGGGTCCGTGTACGGCTCGATACCGAGGTAGGTCCGCGCGAACTCGGTGATGTCCGGCAGCTTGGCGTCCAGCTGCTCCGGCGGCAGGTGGGTCAGGTCGAGGTAGACGTGGTCGCCCTCGGGACCACAGCCCCGGCCCTCGCGGATCTCCGTGTAGATGGAGCGGGACACGACGTCACGGGACGCCAGGTCCTTCATGACGGGAGCGTACTTCTCCATGAAGCGCTCGCCGTCCTTGTTGCGCAGGATGCCGCCCTCACCACGCGCACCCTCGGTGAGCAGGATGCCCATGCGCCAGATGCCGGTCGGGTGGAACTGGAAGAACTCCATGTCCTCCAGCGGCAGACCCCGGCGGTAGACGGCGGCCTGGCCGTCACCGGTGAGGGTGTGCGCGTTGGAGGTCACCTTGAAGAACTTGCCGCAGCCGCCGGAGGCGTAGATGACGGCCTTCGCCTGGAAGACGTGGATCTCACCGGTGGCCAGCTCGTAGGCGACGACACCGGCGGACTTCTTGACGCCGTCGACCTCGGTGATCAGCTGGTCCAGGACGTAGAACTCGTTGAAGAACTCCACGCCCTCCTTGACGCAGTTCTGGTACAGCGTCTGGAGGATCATGTGGCCGGTGCGGTCCGCGGCGTAGCAGGACCGGCGGACCGGGGCCTCGCCATGGTTGCGGGAGTGACCGCCGAACCGGCGCTGGTCGATGGTGCCGTTGGGCGTCCGGTTGAACGGCAGGCCCATCTTCTCCAGGTCGAGGACGGCGTCGATGGCCTCCTTCGCCAGGATCTCGGCGGCGTCCTGGTCGACCAGGTAGTCACCGCCCTTGACCGTGTCGAAGGTGTGCCACTCCCAGTTGTCCTCCTCCACGTTGGCCAGCGCGGCGGCCATACCGCCCTGCGCGGCGCCCGTGTGGGAGCGGGTGGGGTAGAGCTTGGTCAGCACGGCGGTGCGGCTGCGCTTCGTCGACTCGATGGCCGCGCGCATGCCCGCGCCGCCGGCGCCGACGATGACGGTGTCGTACTTGTGGATCTTCATGATTCTCGCAGCCCCGTGCCTAGCGGATGTTCGGGTCGAAGGTGAAGATCACCAGCGTGCCCAGCAGGATGGTCCACACCGTGGCGGTGTACAGCAGGGCCTTCAGCCACATGCGGGAGCTCGCGCGCTCCGCGTAGTCGTTGATGACCGTGCGCAGGCCGTTGGCGCCGTGCAGCATCGCGAGCCACAGCATCAGCAGGTCCCAGACCTGCCACCACGGGGACGCCCAGCGGCCGGCCACGAAGGCGAAGCCGATCTTGGACACGCCGCCGTCCAGCACGAGCTGGATCAGCAGGTGGCCGAGGACCAGGACGACCAGGACGACGCCGGACAGGCGCATGAACAGCCAGGCCGCCAGCTCGAAGTTGCCCCGGGTCGACTTCGGGGTCTTCTTGGTGCGCTTGCGCGGCGCCTCGATCAGCGGGGCCGGGTTGTCGGCGGTGTAGACGGGGGCGCCCTCGACGGGGCCGACTCCGGACGCGGCGGTTTCAGTGGCGGACATCGGCGTCAGCTCCCAAAGAGAACGCGGGCGGCGTGGCCGAGGACCGGGTAGATCGCCCCGAGCATCAGCACGATCCAGACACCCATCACGGTCCAGAACATCTGCTTCTGGTAGCGCGGGCCCTTCGACCAGAAGTCGACGGCGATGACGCGCAGGCCGTTGAGCGCGTGGAAGAGGATGGCGGCGACGAGGCCGTACTCCAGCAGCGCGACGATCGGCGTCTTGTACGTGGCTACGACCTTGTCGTAGGCCTCGGGGGAGACACGCACGAGAGCGGTGTCCAGCACGTGAACGAACAGGAAGAAGAAAATGAGGACGCCGGTGACTCGGTGAGCCACCCAGGACCACATTCCTTCCCGGCCGCGGTACAGCGTTCCAGCCGGCACGGAAGAACCCTCCGGGAGCGGGGACTAGGGCCGCGCCGGCTTCTCTGTCGGTCGGGCCCGGCCGGGTACGGTCCACCGGCCCCCAGCATCGTAGCGATGCGCTGCGCTGTGCTTTACGGGGGGCCTACCGGTGTGATCAAAGTGGCACCGGATGGGTGAGGGGGTGGCGGGGCTACGGGGGTGGTGTGTCCTGTTATCTGCCGGGTGCGGGTGCGTTGTGGCTTGTCGCGCCCCGCGGCGGAGCCGCTGATGGGGACAGCCCCGCGCCCGTGAGGAGTTGCGCCAACCGCTCGTTCGCCAGTCGCCGGAGTTCCTCTGCCGCTATCACCCGCTCTTCCTCCGGATCGTTTGTCAATCGTGATCGGATCGCCTCGAGGATGTGGTCGATCGCCTCGTCCGGGTGGGTGGCACCCACGTAGATGACGAACGCGTGTCCGAATCTGGCCTCGTAGGCCGCGTGGGCCGCGCTCAGGGCCATGTGGGCGGCCGAATAGGTGTCCTCCGGCAGTTCGGGAAGGGTCTCGCCGGCCAGGGCCTCCGCAAGATCCGTCGGCGACAGGTCGTACGCCGCCTCGTCCGCCGCGGCCAGGAGAGAGTCCAGGTCGGGGTAGGGGCGGTGGGCCGCGACGCGGTGGGACCAGCGCAGGCTGTGCAGACAGCGCAGCAGAAGGGCGCGTGCCTCGTCGGCGGGCGCCGCGTTGAAGGCGTCGAGGGGCTTGGGGAGATACGGGAGGCGGTGGGCGGCCAGCGTGGGTCCTCGCGTCACATGGGGCGTGGCAGGGGATGCTGTGAAAGGTGTGTCGTCAGGTTATCGAGAGTGGTCACTGTGTGTGCGTGTGATGCCTGAAATTCACTCGGACGGCAGAGTTTCGGAACAGCTGGATGACGAGTGAAGCGGCGAACGGTCGTACGTTGGCAGGGTGACCCAGCACAAGCGCCGTGCTCAGGCGCAGCAGGTGATACGTAAGCGGGCGGTGGTGGCCGCCGCGGTCGTCGGGACCGTCGCGCTCGGTACGGGGGTCGGCGTGTGGGCCTCGGCGGGCGGCGGGAAACCGGAGGGGGGTGCGCGGCAGTCGTCGTCCGGCCGGGTGGCCGGCAGCGCCCCCGGCGGGGCGGCCAGGCCATCGGCGAGTCCGACGCCCAGCCGGGCCTATCCCCTGTCCCAGGCGCCGCGCACGATACCCGCGGTGCGCTCCCACACCGCGGCGCGCGGGCCGGGCTGGAAGCCGCAGAAGGCGGACCGGGTGGTGATCAGCGACGGGGAACTGGCCGACGAGGGGCGGCTGATAGCCGGCGAACTGGGGCTGACCTACGCGGGCGAGAAGGACGACGTGCGGGCGGGGGACGTACGGCTGGCGCTCGGTGGCGGGGGCGGGAACCAGGAGTCGTACACCATGACCGTCCGCGGCGGACGGGTCGACATCAGCGGCCCCGGCGAGGCCGGCGTCTTCTACGGCACCCGCACCCTCAAGCAGGAGGTCCACGGCGGCGGTACGGCCCCGGAGGGGGTCGTCCGGGACGAGCCGGCCAAGCCGGTGCGCGGGTTCAACCTGGACATCGCGCGCAAACCGTTCTCCGAGTCCTGGATGGAGGACCGGATACGGGAGCTGGGGGACCTGAAGTTCAACGAGCTGGGGCTGCACTTCTCCGACGACCAGGCGTTCCGGATCGAGTCCAGCACCCACCCCGAGATAGTCTCCCCGGTCCATCTGACCAAGGCGCAGGTCAAGCGCATCCTGGGCCTGGCGAACAGCCGGCACATCACCGTCGTGCCAGAGATCGACTCGCCGGGTCACCTCGGTGCCGTCCTCGCCGCCCACCCCGACCTCCAGCTGCGCAACGCGAGCGGGGTCGCCACCAAGGGTGCGATCGACATCTCCAAGCCCGCCTCCGCGAAGCTCGTGGACGATCTGCTGAACGAGTACGCGGGGCTGTTCACCGGCAACCAGTGGCACCTCGGCGGCGACGAGTACCAGGCGCTGACCGTGAAGAACCCGCAGACCTCCTATCCGCAGCTCGCGGCCGCCGCCCGGCGGAAGTACGGCTCCGGCGGCACGGTCGCCGACCTCGCCACCGGCTGGCTCAACGACCGCGCAGCCACCGTCCGGGCGCACGGCAGGACCATGCGGGCCTGGAACGACGGCTTCTACCGCGGTACGTCCGTGCAGGCGGCCAAGGACCTCCAGGTCGCCTACTGGACCGGCAAGGAGATCGGCGCCCGGCAGCCCGTCGACTATCTGGGCGCGGGCCGGAAGGTCATCAACTACAACGACGAGTTCCTCTACTACGTCCTCGGCCAGCCGCAGACCTTCGTCTATCCGACCGGGCAGCGGATCTACGAGCAGTGGAACCCGCGGGTGCTGCGCGGCACGACCGCCGTACCGGCGAGCTACGACGGCCAGATCCTCGGCGGGTCGTTCGCGGTCTGGTGCGACTTCCCGAACGCGCAGACCGAGGGCCAGGTCGCGGCCGGCATCCGGATGCCGCTCCGGGCCACGATCCAGAAGCTGTGGGACCCGGGCAGGCCCGCGTTGTCCTGGGCCGGCTTCCGGAACCTGGCGAACCGGCTGGGCTGACGGAACCGGGCTGATCGCAACCGGGTGGACGCGCGGCGCCGTGCGGCCGTATGTTCCGATCTTCACGTGCGCGGCCGGGGGAAGGCCGCGCACCGGTCGCCATCGTCATCGGCACCGTCATCCCGGGGGGAATCCGTTCATGACCTCGCCCATGCCCGCACCACCGTTCGTGCCCGGTGCCGTGCTCCGCTCGCCCGTGGCGCTCGGCCGGGCCACCGCCGTTCTGCTCGGGCTCGTCATCGCCGCCGACGTGTTCGCCTGCTACGCGGATCTCCTGGAGATGGACGCCGCCGGTGACATCGCAGACGGCGCCAGGGGCGTCGGGATGCTGCACCGGGCCGAGCGCGCCGACACCCTCTACCACTGGGCCGGCTTCACCCAGGCGTGGGCGCTGCTCGCCACGGCCGTCGTCTACCTGTGCTGGCTGTGGCGGGTGCGGGTGAACGCCGAGGTGTTCGACCAGTCCGCGCACACCATGGGGCGCGGCTGGACGATCGGCGGCTGGTTCTGCCCGATCGTCAACCTCTGGTTCCCGCGCCGGATCGTGCTGAACATCTGGGACGCGAGCGTGCCTTGGGGCGCGCGGGCCCGGCACGGTCCGGTCAACGCCTGGTGGACGCTGTGGATCATCAGCATCCTCACCGACCAGCTCGCGTACATGAGCCTGCAGCACGCCCACACGGAGCGACTCGTGCACAACGCCGCCGGGCAGATGCTGTTCTCCGACGCGGTCGACGCCGCGGCCGCCGTCCTCGCGATCGTGGTGGTCGTCCGGCTGACCCGGATGCAGGACCGCAAGGCCCTCGCGGGTCCGCTGCCGGTCCCGGTCCTTGGCTGAAAACCTCTGCTGTGACACTCCCGCGCCGTATCACGCAGTAAAGGGAAGTGCGGGCTCCGTAACGGTCGGCGCCCCGGCGAGGGAGACATTTCATGAGCCTGGTGGAACGGATCGCACAGGCCGACGCACGCGGACTGGCCGCCAGCGGGCTGGCTTGTTTGGATCGGTGCCTGCCGCTGCTCGGCACCGACGACGAGCTGCTGCGGCCCCTGTGGGCGAGTCTCGCCGACGGCTCCGACTGGGGCGCGAGCCTGGAGAAGGCCCGGGGGATCCTCGGCGCCGAGGGGCCGGACGGGGCCGACGACGAGGCGGCGCGGCTGGCCCGCCGCATGCTGGACGCGGCCCCGGCCGAGCGCACCGCCGACGCGGTGCGGCCCTGGGCCGACGCCTGCTCGGTCGCCTCCCTGCGCATCCACCGGCTGCTCGACCCCGCGGCGGACGGCACGTCGGCGACCGAGGGGCTCGACGCGGGGCGGGCGGGGGAGACGGCGGATCTGCCTCCGCTGGTCGCCGCGGAGCTGCGCCGGCAGACGGCGGTACTGGACGTCCTCGCCGAGCACGGCCCCAACGGCCTGCGCCGCGCGCTGGACCTGTCGATCGAGGGACGCCGGGTCCTGCGCGCCGTGGTGTCACGGCGGGCCCGCAACGAGTCCGGCACCTGAGAGGCGCAGGGCGCGCCCGGTGAGGGGCGCGGGGCGGTACCGATGTGCGACTCCGCCGCGGGCGCCGCCCGGTCAAACCCCCTTGATTGCGCGAGTCCTGTGGCCGTCCTGCGGTGGGCCTGGGCTGGTCCTGCGACGGTTGGTGAAACGCCTCGTCATCCGGTGACGCCGGAGGCGGGCGGATCGCTCTTCCCTATGTGACAGCCCAGTACGTGACAGCACAGCAGGAGACCAGGCCGCACGCCGCGGCGAAGCCCGTGCGGTGGGCCGCGGACGCCGTGGCGACCATGCGCGAGGGCGCCCGGGTGCGGCTCGACTACTCGGCGCAGAGCCTGTGGCGGGTGGACCGGATGATCGAGGAGATCCGGCGAGAGGGGCCGCCGTACGCCGCCGTCGAGAGCGTGCTGCGCGGGTTCGGCGCCTATGCCGGTGAGGTGATCGTCCGCCAGGCCGGCGCCGAGTGGTGGGCGTCGGGAGGCGACCACTGGGTGCGCACGCCGGACGGGCGGCTCTGGGACCCCATCGAGGAGGCTCGGCGCGTCTACGGCGGCAACGGCTCGCTGCGCCTGCTCTGCCGGGACGCGACCGGCTCCCACTGACCGGCCGGCGCCGGCTCCTCCTCCTTCCCGGCGGGTTCGCGAGGCTGTGACACTTCTGTGAGCCGTGACGCTGATGTCCCTGGGGAAGCGGTACGCACAGAGTCGGCACGGACGAGGACGGTTCTTGGGCCAGGGAGGAGAACCCCGCCGCCGGCAGGCGTACGACGGGGAGCTGGGCGCGGCCGTCGCGCGGGCCCAGGACGGCGACGAGACCGCCTTCGCGGTGGCCTACCGGATCGTGCAGCCCGGCCTGCTCGGCTATCTGCGGGGCCTGGTCGGCGAGGACGCCGAGGACGTGGCCTCCGAGGCCTGGCTGGAGATCGCCCGCGACCTGGGCCGGTTCAAGGGCGACGGCGCCGGCTTCCGGGGCTGGACCGCGACCATCGCCCGGCACCGCGCCCTGGACCTGCTGCGCCGGCGGCGGGTACGCCCCCAGGCCGCACCGCTGGAGCAGGACGCGCTGGAGCTGCCCGGCCGGCTCGACACCCACGACCAGGCCCTGGAGTCGCTGTCCACCGCACGGGCGCTGGAGCTGGTGCGCACCCTGCCGCGCGACCAGGCCGAGGCCGTACTGCTCCGCGTGGTCGTCGGTCTCGACGGCCCGGCCGCCGCACGCGTCCTGGGCAAGCGCCCCGGCGCCGTCCGCACGGCCGCCCACCGCGGGCTGAAAGGCCTCGCCCGGCAACTGGGCGTCCAGGAAAGGTGACGATTCCCACCGCGAAAGGCAACGGCCGGGGCCGCCACCCCCCACAGGAGAGGCCCCGGCCGTCGCGCTGACGAGCCGCTCGCGGCCCGTACTTCCTACAGCGCCGTGCGTGCTGTTTCTGTCACACCCGGCCACCGCCGATCCTCACCCTGCGCACATCCGTACCTGGTCACGAGTTAGTTGCATCTTCTACGGACATGGACGGGGAGCGGTTTCACGCCGTAACGTGCCTTTCGCGCCGACCGGGAAACAGGCGTAAAGGGAGTCAGGTGCTGGGGGACGACGCGGAGCTGACCGCCGCGGTGCGATCGGCGCAGGACGGTGACGAGACCGCGTTCCGTACTGTGTACCGTGCGGTGCATCCACGGCTGCTCGGATACGTGCGCACGCTGGTCGGCGATCCGGACGCCGAGGACGTGGCGTCCGAGGCCTGGCTGCAGATCGCCCGTGATCTCGACCGGTTCAGCGGGGACGCCGACCGCTTCCGCGGCTGGGCGGCCCGGATCGCCCGCAACCGCGCGCTGGACCACATACGCATGCGCGGCCGCCGCCCCGCCATAGGCGGCGACGAGACGGAACTCACCGGCCGGGCCGCCGAGTCCGACACGGCCGGCGAGGCCATCGAGGCCCTGGCCACCGGCAGCACGCTCTCCCTCATCGCGCGGCTGCCGCAGGACCAGGCCGAGGCGGTCGTCCTGCGCGTCGTGGTCGGCCTGGACGCCAAGAGCGCCGCCGAGACCCTCGGCAAACGCGCCGGTGCCGTACGCACCGCCGCGCACCGCGGTCTGAAGCGGCTCGCGGAGCTGCTCGGCGACGATCCGGAATCGGCGGGCGTGCTCGACGCGCTCCCGCCCCAGCGAGAACCGCGCGGTCGCGCGGTGTCGTCCGCAACTGTGACGGATACGCGTGCGCGGACGCAGAAGGACATGTGATGGCCGACGAGCAGTACAAGTGGCTGAACCGTGAGACGGCGGAACGCCTGCTGCGCGGCGAGCCGCTGGAAGCCGTCGACCCCTCCGCCCGTGACCAGGCCGAACGCCTCTCCCGGGCGCTCGGCGCGCTGACCTCGCAGACGGACTCCGCCACCGGTGAACTCCCCGGCGAGCAGGCCGCCCTGGCCGCGTTCCGCAAGGCCCGCGAGGCCGCCGGCACCGAACACGGTGCCGTCGGCCGGGCCGACGGCAGCTCCGGCCTGCCCGCGCCCGGCGCCGACGCGGGCCTGGTCCGCATCGGTGCCCCGGCCCGTACCGGAATCCCGGCCCGCCGCCCCCGCTGGGGGCGCCCGCTGCGACTGGCGCTGGCCGCGGCGGTGGCCGTGGGCACGGTCGGCGGGGTCGCCATGGCCGCCGGGACCGGGATGCTGCCCACGCCGTTCGGGCCCGAGCAGCCCGCCACCTCCGTCTCCGCCGACCCGACCGCCAGAACCCCGTCCGCCTCCGTCCCGCAGGGCACCCCGGGCGTGACGCCGGGGCCCGGCGTGCCGAGCGGCGGCGCGGGCACGAACCGCGGTGGCGGCTCCGGCGCGGCGGTCGCACCGGGCGACCGTACCGGCGGGAGCACCGCGCCGGGCACCGGCGAGCCCTCCGGCACTCCCGGCGGCCGCTGGAGGGACGCGGCCTCGGCCTGCCGGGACATCCGGGACGGCAAGGAACTGGACGCCGGCCGCCGGCGCGCCCTGGAGAACCTGGCGGGCGGCACCGCCCGGGTGAGCCGGTACTGCAAGGTCGTCCTGGACACCCTCGGCTCGGTCGACGGCACGATCGGCGGCAAGGGCGACGAGAACGGCGACAAGGGCAAGGACAAGGGCAAGGGCGGCGGCCAGGGCGACGACGAGGGCAGCCCCGGCCAGGGCGGCGACGGCCACCCCGGCTGGGGCGGCAACGGCGGCGGCAAAGGCAACGGCGGCAAAGGCAACGGCGGCGGCAAGGGCCGGCACCGTGACGACGCCGCGCCCACGGCGTTCGCCCCGACCCGCCCCGCCCGCACCACCGGCACCGTACTCGGCCCCGCACCGAGCCCGACGTACACCGCGCTCTGATCCTTCTGCCCCTCTGACCTGCGGTTTCGTGGGCCGCGAAAAATTTTCCGCGCAGGGTGTGACGTTTTTCGAGCCCGGTACGCAGTACTGAGTGAGCCGACTGGTCATCGGCCGTCGCACTGAGCCGGGGTTCCCCCCGTACCCACGGCTCGTGCACCTGGCGCGGGCGGGACACGTTCCCCCGGTCCCGCCCGCGCCCCGCAGTCCCGCCTCACCAGTGGACGATGACTTTGTCGCCCACCCGCACCTGGGCGAAGAGCTGCTGGATCGCCGCCTCGTCCCGGACGTTCACGCACCCGTGCGAGGCCCCCGCGTAGCCGCGCGCCGCGAAGTCGGACGAATAGTGCACGGCCTCGCCGCCACTGAAGAACATCGCGTACGGCATCGGCGAGTGGTAGAGCGTCGACACCCAGTCCCGCTCCTTCCGGTAGATGTGGAAGACGCCTTCCCGGGTCGGCGTGTACTGCGCCCCGAACCGCACCGCCGTCGTCGACAGCGTCCGCCCGTCCACCATCCAACGCAGCGTCCGCGTCGTCTTGTCGATGCACAGCACGCGTCCGGTCATGCAGCGCGGGTCGGGCGCGCCGGCCGGCTGACCGCCCATCAGATACAGCTCCCACATGCCGGGCGTGTGGGTGATCCCCACCAGCCGCTGCCAGGTGACGGTGTCCGTCTGCCCGGTCCGCGGCAGCCCGTGCTTGCCCTGAAAGCCCCGGACGGCCTGCTCGGTCAGCGGGCCGTACGACCCGGACGGCCCGTCGAACAGCCAGGCCGCCTGGCGCAGCCGCGCCTGCAGCTCCCGTACGCCAGGACCGCTGTCCCCGCGCGCGTACAGCACCCGGGGAGCGGGCGCGGCCGGCGACGGCTGCTCCGTCCGGGTGGGCCGCGCCGGGTGACTTCCGGCGGGCTCCGCCGGGCGGCTTCCCGGAATCCGCGCAGGGCTCTGGACGTGCACCGGGGCCCGGGGTTTGCCGTCGGCGTCCGTGGGCTGCGTGGTGCAGCCGCACAGGACGGTGAGGGCGGCGACGGCGGTGGCCGAGGTGAGGACGGCGGCGGGTCTTCGCGTGATCGTCATGCCGGGATGCTTCCCCACGTGACCGCCGCCGAACGACGGGGCATGGTGAGGGGTGACAAGACGTACTCCGGAGGCACCCATGACGCGTGAGTCCGAGTCGGGACTGTCCATCGAGCCGGTCTACGGGCCGCAGGACCTGCAGGGCTGGAACCCGGCCGGGAAGCTGGGCGAACCGGGCACGTACCCCTTCACCCGCGGCGTCTACCCGACCATGTACACCGGCCGCCCCTGGACCATGCGCCAGTACGCCGGCTTCGGCACCGCCGCCGAATCCAACGCCCGCTACCGGCAGCTCATCGCCCACGGCACCACGGGCCTCTCGGTCGCCTTCGACCTGCCCACCCAGATGGGCCACGACTCCGACGCGCCCCTCGCGCACGGCGAGGTCGGCAAGGTGGGCGTGGCGATCGACTCGATCGAGGACATGCGGCTGCTGTTCGACGGCATCCCGCTCGACCAGGTGTCGACCTCGATGACGATCAACGCCCCGGCCGCCCTGCTGCTGCTCCTCTACCAGCTGGTGGCGGAGGAGCAGGGCGCCCGCGCCGACCAGCTGACCGGCACGATCCAGAACGACGTGCTGAAGGAGTACATCGCACGGGGGACGTACATCTTCCCGCCGAAGCCCTCTTTGCGCCTGACGGCGGACATCTTCAAATACTGCACCGCGGAGATCCCGAGGTGGAACACGATCTCGATCTCCGGCTACCACATGGCCGAGGCCGGCGCGTCGCCCGTGCAGGAGATCGCTTTCACCCTGGCGGACGGTATCGAGTACGTCCGTACGGCGGTGGCGGCGGGGATGTCCGTGGACGACTTCGCACCCCGCCTGTCCTTCTTCTTCGTGGCCCGTACGACACTGCTGGAGGAGGTCGCCAAGTTCCGCGCCGCCCGCAGGATCTGGGCCCGGGTGATGCGGGAGGAGTTCGGCGCACGCGACCCGAAGTCCCTGATGCTCCGCTTCCACACCCAGACGGCGGGCGTCCAGCTGACGGCCCAGCAGCCGGAGGTGAACCTGGTCCGGGTCGCCGTACAGGCCCTGGCCGCGGTGCTGGGCGGCACCCAGTCCCTGCACACCAACTCCTTCGACGAGGCGATCGCCCTGCCGACCGACAAGTCCGCCCGGCTGGCCCTGCGCACCCAGCAGGTGCTGGCGCACGAGACGGACGTGACGGCGACGGTGGATCCGTTCGCGGGCTCCTACGCGGTCGAGCGGATGACGGACGACGTGGAGGAGGCGGCCGTCGCCCTGATGCGGCGGGTCGAGGACCTGGGCGGTGCGGTGGCGGCGATCGAGCGGGGCTTCCAGAAGGCCGAGATCGAGCGGAACGCGTACCGGATCGCCCAGGAGACGGACTCCGGGGAGCGCGTGGTGGTCGGGGTGAACCGCTTCCAACTGGACGAGGAGGAGCCGTACGAGCCCCTGCGCGTCGATCCTGCCATCGAGGCCCGCCAGGCGGAACGCCTGGAGAAGCTCCGGGCCGAGCGGGACCAGCGGGCGGTGGACGCGGCACTGGACGCGCTGCGGAAGGCGGCCGAGGGGGAGGAGAACGTCCTGTACCCGATGAAGGAGGCGCTGCGGGGGCGGGCGACGGTGGGGGAGGTGTGCGGCGCGCTCCGCGGGGTTTGGGGGGCGTACGAGCCGTCGGAGGTGTTCTGAGCTGGGTGGTTACCTCGTATGGGTGATCATGGGTGGAAGTCGCCCGATCCCGGCTACGCTCGTGGAGAGTGCTCCCGAAAGGAGGTTGCCGTGGCTGTGATAGAGCGCGAGATGACGATCGCCGAAGCCGCCGACCGTGTCTCCAGCTGGCTGCCCGGACACCGCGTGGAGATCCTCAGAGGGAGCATCATCGTGTCGCCGCCGCCGGATGAGCCTCACCAGGGCACGGTGTTCGAGGTCGGTTATGAGATTCGCAGGGCAGGAGCGAAGGAGGCCGGACTCAAGGTCCGCCCCGGCATCGGCCTGTGGCTTCCGACTGGTCCGGCAGACTACGCGATCCCGGACCTGTCCGTTGTTGATGCCGACATTGCGGACGCGCTTGTCCGGAAGAACTGCTACGCCCCGCACGTCTTCCGCATGGTGTTGGAGGTGACCTCTTCCAACTGGGCCGACGACACGGCCATAAAGCCGGAGCTCTATGCCGAGGCCGGTATTCCCGTGTATTTGGTGGCGGACCGCCGACACGAAGTGGTCCTCCTGTACCAGGACCCGGCTGAAGGCAAGTACCCCGACCCTGTCCGCTACAAGCGGGGCGAGATCGTCCCCCTCCCCGAATCCGTCGGCGTCACCCTCGACCTCCCCGTGGACACCCTCCTCGACGGCGACGACTGACCACCACCCCGGGTCAGATGCCCACCTTGGCCAGGTAGGCCTCGACCCCGGCCGTCGAGTCTCCCGCCCAGCCCACATAGCCGTCCGGGCGGACCAGGAAGACGCCCGGGCCGTATGACGCCGGGGCCGTGGGGACGGATCGGACGCTGGTGATCGAGGTCTCCGCGCCCAGCAGCGTCCAGTGCGGCCCCCGGAACGTGTCGAAGAGACGGACGCCGGACACCGTGCCGTCCGGGGCGCGGTCGCCCGCCCGTACGCCGTTCGGAGCCTCCCGCGTCTCCACGCTCAGTGACGACTCCCGGTAGCCCAGCCCCAGTTGCATCGTCGCCCTTCCGCGCCGTACCTCGCCGCGGTGCACGCCCGTCGAGAGGTCCAGCATGGCCGCGGCGTTCGCCCGGCGTTCCTCCTCGTAGGTGTCGAGAAGCGCGTCCGGCGCCCCGGCCCGCAGTACCGCGCCCAGCTTCCAGCCCAGGTTGTAGGCGTCCTGGACGCTGGTGTTCAGGCCCTGGCCGCCGGCCGGGGAGTGGACGTGGGCCGCGTCGCCCGCGAGGAAGACCCGGCCGGCCCGGAAGCGGTCCGCGAGGGCGGCGCGTGGACGGAAGTCGGACGCCCAGCGCAGCTCCGTGACGTCCACGGCGTCCAGGTGGGTGTACCCGGCGACGATCTTGCGGATGCCGTCGAGGGACAGGTCGAGGTCCGTGCCCTCCGGGAAGCGCCCCGTCAGCTGGAAGTCCTGGATGGCGGGCAGCGGGCACAGCGTGACCCCGCTGCCGTCGGAGCCCGGGAACGTGTGCCAGTGGTCCCGGTCCAGGCCGCGCAGCCGTACGTCCGCCACCAGGTACGGTGCCGGGTCGACCGTGTCGCCGGTCATGCCCACGCCCACCGCGCGCCGGACCACCGAGCGGCCGCCGTCGGCCGCCACGACATAGCGGGCGCGGATCGTCGTACCGTCGGCGAAGTGCGCGGTCACACCCTTCGGGTCCTGTTCCAGGCCCGTCACCTGGCGCCCGAAGTCGACGCGGCCGCCCAGTTCGGTCAGCCGGGCGTACAGGACCTCCTGCGTCCGCCACTGCGGGACCATCCACGGCTCCGCGTACGGCGTGCCCTGCTCCGCCTCGACCTTCTCGAACACCGGCTGCTCGCCGACCCGCTCGCCGTCCTTCCAGATCATCCGGGCCGGGTACGGGCCGCCCGCCGCCCGGATCGCCTCCACTACGCCCAGGTCGTCGAAGACCTCCAGGGTGCGCGGCTGGAGCCCTTTGCCCCGCGAGCCGGGGAACAACCCCTCCGCCCGCTCCACGACCAGTGCCCGCACTCCGCGCCGGGCGAGGTCGATGCCGAGCGTCAGACCCGTCGGACCCGCCCCCACGATCAGGACATCCATCACCTATCTCCTTAACGTCGTTAAGTGCCGTTGCCCGAGAGCTTGCCCTTAACGCTGTTAAGCTGTCAAGCGTGAGCCCCGAGAAACGCGCCCCCCTGGACCGCCGACGCGTCGCCGACACCGCCCTGCGGCTGCTGAACGAGGTCGGATTGGAGGGGCTGACCCTGCGGGCCATCGCGAAGGAGCTGGACGTCAAGGCGCCCGCGCTGTACTGGCACTTCAAGGACAAGCAGGCGCTGCTGGACGAGATGGCGACGGAGATGTACCGGCGGATGGTCGCCGGCACCGCGCTCGATCCCGCCGACACCTGGCAGGAGCGGCTGCTGAACCTCGGCCGGGGGCTGCGGAGCGTGCTGCTCGGCTACCGCGACGGCGCCAGGGTGTTCAGCGGTTCACGCTTCACGAGCACGGACCACGCTCCCCAGATGGAGGCCGACCTGCGGCTGCTGACGGAAGCGGGATTCACCCTCGCCCAAGCGGTCCACGCGGGCCGGACCGTGAACGCCTACACCGTCGGCTTCGTCACCGAGGAGCAGGGCGTCGTACCCCTCCCGGGCGAGCGCCGGGAGGGGTACGACGTCGAGGAACGCGCCCGGCGCATGGCGGGCCACCCGCTCGCCGCCGAGGCCGGGAAGCTGCTCTTCGACGGCTATGACGAGCAGTACGAGGAGGGGCTGGCGATCGTGATCGCCGGCATCGGGGCGCGGTACGGGATCGGCTGAGCCGTCACCCGCGGACGGCGCGGGCCCTGCGGATCGCCCGGGTGACCACCGGCGGCAGCAGGTCGACGGCGACCCGCCGGACCCGGCTGGTGCCGGGGCGGGGCGCGGGCGCCCCCTGCGGCACAGATACGGGCGAGGGCTCCGTCCCCGCCTGTTCCGCGTGCCTGGACGGCGGGAACTCCGGTGCCCGCATGCCCTTGGACTTCAGCCGGACGATCCGGTGCCCGGCGGCCTCCTGGACGCTCAGGTGGCAGTCGGACCGCTCCCGCACCATGGCCAGCAGCTCCTCCTGGACCGGCTCCGGGTCGCCCCAGGTGCCGTAGAGCTTCTGGGTGCTCAGACAGACGGGACGCAGCCCGCGGTTGAGCACCGCCTCCCAGGTGGCTATCGACACTCCCGGGGTGTGCTCGGAGCGGAAGTCGTCCAGGACCACGATCCCGTCCGGGATCAGCAGCTCGCGGGCGGCTCCGATGTCGCCGTGCACATGCTCGTACAGGTGCGAGGCGTCGATGTGCACGAACCGGCAGGAACGCGGCTCGACCTCGCCGGGCACCAGCGAGCTGGGGCCCTGCAGCACGCGGGGGAGCTCGTCGTGGAAGGAGAGGTAGTTGTCCTCGAAGACGCGCCGGGTCAGCGCGCCGTACGACTTCGCCGACTCGGCCTGGTTGGCGTCGTCCGGGGCGTCGCCCTCGAAGAGGTCGCACACGGTGTACCGCTCGCCCGGCTGCTGGTGCCGGCCGGTGAAGATCGCGCTCTTGCCCATGTAGACGCCGACTTCCAGCAGGTCACCCCGCATCCCTGCGGTCTCCTGCCGGGTCAGGAACCAGTCGAAGAGCACCTGGTCGAGCACCGGGAACCAGCCGGGGACGTCGTCCAGACGGCGGGGCGGGCGGGGTGTTTCCTGGATGGTGGCCATGCGACGGCGCCTGCCCGACAGCCCCGTTCAAAACCCAAGACCGGGTGAACGGCTGTCCAACTTCCGCACCTTCAGCGCCCTCTTCAACCGCGGGCCGAACGGCCTCTCCACGAACCGGTGGATCAGCCACGCCAGCCCCAGCATGCCGAGCACGGTCACGGCGAGCGTCGGCCACGCGGGCAGGCCGAGCCCCCGGTGCAGCACCCGGATGACGAACCAGCCGAGGTGCTCGTGGACCAGGTAGAACGGGTATGTCAGCGCGCCGGCCGTGACCAGCCAGGGCCAGGAGGCCCACCGCGTCCAGCCCAGCGCCACCACGGCGACGGCCGCGAAGGCGAGGGTGACGATCAGGATGACGACGTACGGATCGCGGTGCGGGTGCGGGCCCCACAGGCCGAGGGTGGCCTCCCGCTGCGCGAGCAGCCAGGACATCGCGACGATGCCCCACGCGAGCAGGTCGCTGCCGAAGCGGTGGATCAGGTACAGGGCCAGGCCGCCGGTGAAGAAGGGGGCGTACTCGGGCATGACCACCTGGTTCAGCAGCGCGTTGCCCGACGAGTGGCACAGCACGGCCGCCGACGTCCAGACGCAGGCGAACAGCACGACCCGGCGGTAGGTCACCCCGCGCAGGACGACGAGCAGGGCGAAGAGAACGTAGAAGCGCACCTCGACCCAGAGCGTCCAGCACACGCCCAGGACGCGGGTCGCGCCCATCGGCTGCTGGAGCATCGTCAGATTGACCAGGAACTCGTCCAGCCGGACCGCGTGGACCACGGCGGGCAGGGCGAGGGACGCCCCGGTGACCAGGACCAGGGCCACCCAGTAGGCGGGGTACAGGCGTGCGACGCGGGAACGGAAGAAGTCGCCGAGGGTGCGGCCCCAGCTGCTCATGCAGATCACGAAACCGCTGATGACGAAGAAGAACTGCACCCCGAAATTGCCGTACACGGCCGCCCGGGACAGGCCCGGGAAGAGGTGGCCCGGACTGCCGTGCCAGGAAGCGGCGACCGTGCCGCCGCGGCCGGTGTAGTGGTAGAGGCAGACCATCAGCGCGGCGACGAGCCGCAGGCCGTCCAGGGCGAGCAGACGGCTCCCGCGCCCGGCGGGCGGGACCGGGGCGGCAGCCGTCCCCGGTATCAGCGTGCCGGGGGCGGCGGTGACGCCGGTGGATGAAGCAGCCATGTGCGGTTCCCTTCCTGATTCGCTGGTACGGCCGGCTGCCGACGGCTCACCGGCCGCGTGCGGCCCGCTGCCCGGCCCGTGTCAACCGCGTGCGCCCCGGCGCAGACTGCGCGCCTTCTTCGCGACCCGGCGGACCGTCGCGTTGCGCGGGATGAACGCCAGCTGGGACGGAACCCCGCCGGGCAGCGCCAGCGAGGTCAGGCGCCGGCGCTTGAAGTAGCGCACCGTGTGGGCGTTCAGGTGCTTCGCGAGCCAGCCCTCGGCCTCGGTGCGCAGCCCCGGGTAGATCTTCGGCTGCATCGCGAAGCCCACCGCGCGGATCAGCGCGCCGAGCGCCGCCACGTCCATGCCGGGGCGCTGCTCGGTGACCGCGGCACGGTCGCCGAGGCCGGGCACCAGCGCGTCGACGATCGTCACCGGGACGCGGTTGCTGTTCTCGTACGGCGTCAGCTGTTCCAGCAGCACCTCGGTGCCGATGCGGGCGACCGGCAGGCCGTACAGGGCCTGGGCCGTGAGCAGGGCGGTGGAGAAGCAGCCGACGACCAGCGCCGGACGCATCCGCTGGTACAGCACCTCGGCGAGGACCGGGGTGTCGAGCACGGTCAGTTCGACCTCCAGCCGCTCCGCCTCCTGCTCCAGCAGGCGGGTGAAGCGGGCCGGGGCGGACGGGTGCGGCTTGAACACCACCTTGGTGTGCCCGAGCGCGGCCGCGCCCTTCAGCATCCGCACATGCAGGTTCTCCTCCTGCTCGGCGGTGAGGATCTCCAGCGCCGAGAGGTACTGTCCGAGCAGCAGCGCGGGCTCCTCGATCTCCGGCAACTCCGCGTCGGCCGGTGCGAGTTCGGCGAGGACCTTGGTGAAGGCGGCCGTCTGCACGAGCTCGCCGGGCACGTCGAACTCGGTGAGCAGCAGCGGCGTCAGGCCCGGCACCAGGTCCAGGTGCAGGACGCGGTCCACGCGGGTTCCGACCAGCGGGTCGATCTTGTTGCGGGTGGGGCCGTAGGACATCAGACCGTCGGCGTAGACGGTCACCGGGGCGCCGTTGAAGATCTGCGCGAGCGACAGGGACGGGTTGACCTGGATCGACTCCACGGCCAACTCGACGTCCTCGTCGCCCAGTTGCCACTCGTGGCGCAGGAAACGCTCCCAGAGGGGCATGTCGTCCACGCGCGGCGCCCAGCCGCCCGGATGGAACGGGAAGATCGTCTCGTTGTACGAGATCACGTCGTCGAAACGGTCGCGCAGCTTCTCGAAACCGGGTGCCTCCTCCAGGCCGGGCGTGGTCTCGGGGGCGGCCGCGTTGTTGCAGACCAGCAGGATCCGCCGGTCGGCCGGGCGGAAGCAGCCGGAGTCCAGGGCGGCGGCGAGCGTGGCCGTGCCGTAGAGCGTCGACGCCTGGAAGATCTGGGTGGTCACGCGGCAGCCCCCGCGGGGGCGGGACGGCGGCGCAGCCGGCGCAGCTTGGTGGCGCGCTGGAGGTCCATGGAGTCCAGCGCCTCGTCCAGTACGTCCTGCGGCATGCGCCGCAGGGCCGCGGCACTCATGGATTTCAGTTTCTTCGCCACCGCGGGCTCGAACCTTTCGATGGATCCCAGATGATGGGAAATGATGGCGCAATAGGTGCGGACGGCCTTCGGCAGCAACTGATCGGCGTCCCGGTCCTGAGCGGTTTCCGCAACGACCTGATCGAACGCCCGAATGAAATCGAGTTGTCGGACATCGCCGATCTGAGTGAGCGAGGAAGCGACCCCGCGCCGGTAGAACACCCCGAGCATGCTCACCGCGGCGAACGATTCCGCCTCGCGGTGCAGCTTCCAGATCCAGGGCCGGTCCTCGGCCGTGCGCAGTCCGTCGGTGAAGTGCAGCAGGCCCCGGTCCACCAGCCGGCGGTGGTAGACGCCCGCCCACGCGAACGCGTAGTCCACCGACGTGGACCGGTCGGCGGGCAGGATCGCCTCACGCGGGCTCAGCACCACGTTCCGCCGGCCCACGGGTACCCGGTTCACGGTGCGCGCCCGCGCGGTGCACTGCACATGGTCGGTGCGGATGAAGTCGCAGCCCAGTTCCTCCATGGCCGCGACCAGCTGGGCGAAGTAGCCGGGCGCCAGCCAGTCGTCGCCGTCCAGGAAGGTCAGGTACTCGCCGCGCGCCCGGTCGATACCGGTGTTGCGGGCGGTCGCCAGCCCCCCGTTCCGCTCGTGCCGGACCAGGACGGCGCCGGGCAGCTCGCGCTCCGCGCGCGCGAGAATCTCTGGTGTCCCGTCGCGCGAGCAGTCGTCGACGAGAATGAATTCGAAGTCCTCACGCGCGTTCGCCTTCAGGCTCCTGAGCGTGTCGGGCGCGTATTGCTGCACGTTGTAGAACGGCACGATGACGGAGAGCTTGACCACGGCTTGAACGTTAGGACGAAGCCCGTCATTCGTCTTGACGGTCCGCTTGATGCTGAGTGAACGGCACGTGGCGAAGCTGTGAACCGGGCCTTTTTCGCACGCCTTCACGACCCGATTCGCCATTCGGCGATGTGCTGTTAACCGTTTGTTGCATTCGGGTTGGGCGGAACCTCGGAATGGATTCCTAGCGTCTTCGGCGTGCCAGCAAGTGCTACGAAGTCCCTGCGGGTCGCCGTCCTCGCCGATTCCGACACCCGGTGGAAGTGGGGCGCGCTCACCGCGCAGCGCCTCGCCCCCGCGGACGCCGAGATCCGGCTCGACGGCTACCTCCTGCGGGGGCGGGCCACCCCGACGGCCCGTCAGCTGAAGGAGGTCGGCGTCCGGGCGGACTCCCTCCGCGAGGTCACCGGCGTCGAGTTCCTGCGTGCGATGACCGAGTCGTCCTACGACGTCCTCATCCTCGCGCTCGTCGGCGGCGGCGTCCAGGCCATGCTGCACGGGCTGCGCGCCGGCTGGGCGGGCACCGTCCGGCGTCCCGTCGTCGTCACCGGGTACGTCGGCGTCGTCTACGAGAAGCTCGCCGACGGCCTGCTGCTGCGGCACGGCGCCGACCTCGTCCTCGCCAACTCCCGCCATGACGCGGACCGGTTCCGGGCCGTGTACGAGGGCGTGGGCGCCGACGCCTCCTCCGTCACCGAGGTCGCCCTGCCCTTCCTCGGCGGGGCGCCGTACACCGGTGAACACGAGCCCTACACCGTGGTGTTCGCCGCCCAGCCGTCCGTCCCCGACAGCCGCAGGGACCGTACGTACCTGCTCAACCGGCTGATCGAGCACGCCCGCAGGCACCCCGAGCGCGAGGTGCTGCTGAAGCTGCGCTCCAAGCCGGGTGAACACACCACCCACATCGAGGAGTTGCCGTACCAGAAGCTGGCGCAGGGCAAGGGCCTGCCCGCCAACTTCTCCCTGGTGTACGGGCACATGGGCGAGGTGCTGGACCGCACCGACCTGCTGGTCACGGTCAGCTCCACGGCCGCCCTGGAGGCCCTGCACCGCCGTATCCCCACGGTGATCCTGACCGACCTGGGCGTGCGCGAGGTGCTCGGCAACCACCACTTCACCGGCTCCGGGTGCCTGGCCTCCTGGGACCAGCTCGACGCCGGACACCGGCCGGTGGCCGACGAGGAGTGGGTGTCCCGGCAGGGCGTGGCAGCCGACGGCACGTACCCCACGGCCTTCGACACGGCCCGCGAGCGCATCGCCAGGCTGCTCGACCGCCCCGGCGGCCTGCCGCCCCTGAACCCCTACTACACCCCCGAGACCGCGCCCGGCTATCTGCCCGGCATCCTCGCCCGGCACCACCTCGGCCCCGACGGCGTCCCGCTGCCCGGCGCGCCCGCCGCCGACAAGGAGCCGGGGCCGGTCCGCCAGATCGTGCGCCGCGCCGCTCGTGGCGCCTACCGCCACGGCGTGCAGCGGGTCGCTCCGGTGATCCGCCGGATGGGGGAGCTGTGACCTCTCAAGGAGATCGGATGTCCAACTCGGAAGCGGGACAGGGCGCGACGGTGCGCCGGGTGCTCGCGGTGATCCCCGCGCGCGGCGGCTCCAAGGGCGTGCCCGCGAAGAACCTCGCCCCCGTCGGCGGGGTCCCGCTGGTGGCCCGCGCGGTGCGCGAGTGCCGGGCGACCCGGCTGGTGACCGACGTGGTCGTCTCCACCGACGACCAGGCCATCGCCGCCGCCGCCCGGGAGGCCGGCGCAGAGGTCGTGCTGCGCCCGGCCGCCATCGCCGGGGACACGGCGACCTCCGAGGCCGCCGTCCTGCACGCCATGGACGCCCACGAGGCGCTGCACGGCGCGGCGGTCGACGCGGTCCTGCTCGTGCAGTGCACCAGCCCGTTCATCGTCCGCGAGGACATAGACGGGGTGGCCGGCGCGGTCGTCGAGAACGGCGCGGACACGGCCGTCACCGTGGCCCCCTTCCACGGCTTCGTCTGGCGGGAGGCCGACGCCGAGTCCGAGGGCGGCGCCGGGGTCAACCACGACAAGTCCTACCGCCCGCGCCGCCAGGACCGCCCCCAGGACTTCCTGGAGACCGGCGCCGCCTACGCGATGGACGCGGCCGGCTTCCGCAAGCACCAGCACCGCTTCTTCGGCCGCACGGAACTCGTCCGCACCGACCCCGCCCGGGTCCTGGAGATCGACGACCCGCACGACCTGGCGCGGGCGCGGGCGCTGGCCCCCCTCTTCGACGCGGACCGCCCCGGTTCGCTGCCGACCGCCGATGACATCGACGCGGTCGTACTGGACTTCGACGGCACCCAGACCGACGACCGGGTGCTGATCGACTCCGAAGGACGGGAGTTCGTCTCCGTGCACCGCGGTGACGGACTCGGCATCGCGGCCCTGCGCAGGAGCGGCCTGAAGATGCTGGTCCTGTCCACGGAACAGAACCCTGTGGTCGCCGCCCGCGCCCGGAAGCTGAAGCTTCCCGTGCTGCACGGCATCGACCGCAAGGACCTCGCGCTGAAGCAGTGGTGCGAGGAGCAGGGCATCGCGCCGGAGCGCGTGCTCTACGTCGGCAACGACGTCAACGACCTGCCGTGCTTCGCCCTCGTCGGCTGGCCCGTGGCGGTCGCGAGCGCCCACGACGTCGTACGCGGCGCCGCACGCGCGGTCACCACCGTGCCCGGCGGTGACGGCGCGATCCGAGAGATCGCCAGCTGGATCCTCGGCCCCTCTCTCGATTCCCTCCCCAAGTAAGGACATCCCCCTGATGAGCACCAACTCCCGTCTGCGTACGTTCGGTTCCCGCGAGGTCGGCCCCGGCAAGCCCGTCTACATCTGCGGCGAGATCGGCATCAACCACAACGGTGAGCTGGAGAACGCCTTCAAGCTGATCGACGTGGCCGCCGACGCCGGCTGCGACGCCGTCAAGTTCCAGAAGCGCACCCCTGAGATCTGCACCCCGCGCGACCAGTGGGACATCGAGCGCGACACCCCCTGGGGCCGGATGACCTACATCGACTACCGCCACCGCGTGGAGTTCGGTGAGGACGAGTACCGCCAGATCGACGAGTACTGCAAGGAGAAGGGGATCGACTGGTTCGCCTCCCCGTGGGACACCGAGGCCGTCGCCTTCCTGGAGAAGTTCGACGTCCCCGCCCACAAGGTGGCGAGCGCGTCCCTGACCGACGACGAGCTGCTGCGTGCGCTGCGCGCGACGGGCCGCTCGGTCATCCTCTCCACGGGCATGTCGACCCCGAAGCAGATCCGCCACGCGGTCGAGGTCCTCGGCTCGGACAACATCCTGATGTGCCACGCCACGTCGACGTACCCGGCGAAGGCCGAGGAGCTGAACCTCCGCGTGATCAACACGCTGGAGAAGGAGTACCCGAACGTTCCGATCGGCTACTCCGGCCACGAGACCGGCCTGCAGACCACCCTCGCCGCGGTCGCGCTCGGGGCGACCTTCGTCGAGCGTCACATCACCCTCGACCGCGCCATGTGGGGCTCCGACCAGGCCGCGTCGGTGGAGCCGCAGGGCCTCACGCGCCTGGTCCGCGACATCCGCACCATCGAGGCCTCCCTCGGTGACGGTGTCAAGAAGGTCTACGACTCCGAGCTCGGCCCGATGAAGAAGCTGCGCCGGGTCACCGGTGTCGTCGCCGAGGCGGAGATCGCGGCGGCGGCGGGCGAGCCGGTCTCGGTGTGAATCCAGGTCACTTACGACGGGACGGTCGTACGCCGATGAGCCCCCGCGCCGGTCACGCCGGCCACTCTCCCCGCACGCTCGCCTTCGTGGAGAGCCCGGTCCAGCTGCTGAACGTGCTGGAGTGGGCGCATCTGCACGGCCTGCGCGGCGCGGACCCGCTTCCGTCCGTGCCCGCGCAGGTGCGGCGGACGGTGGCCGGCGACCCGCCGCGGACCGGCGCGGACCTCACGGTCGTCGTCCTGTCCCCGACCGACCCCATGACCCGGGGCCAGCTGCGCCGCATGGCGGACCTGGCGCGGGACGAGGGGTACCGGGTGCGCTGGGAGGAGGCGCGGGGCGGACCGGCGGCCCCGTTCCAGACGGTCGGCGGCCTGGCGGGCTCGTTGCGGAGGGCCGACCGGATCGTCATGGGGGACCCGTTCTCCCGGTATGTGCAGTTGCTGTTGACGATCACCCGGGCGAAGGACCTGGTCGTGGTCGACGACGGCACGGCGACGATGGAGTTCGTCGCCCAGCTGGCCCGGGGCGAACGGCTGGTCCGCTGGCACCGCAAGGGCGGCCGCCCCGGCGCGAGGGATCTGCTGTTCGCCCCGGTGTCGTCCTCGGCCCGCCGCCGCCTGACCCCGAGCGCCCGCCGCCGGGTCGAGGTCTTCTCCTCCATGCCGGTGACGGAGACCCCTCAGGGCGTCACGGTCACCGCGAACGACTTCTCCTGGACCCGCGCCCGCTTCGGGCCGCCGCGCATCACCAAGGGCGCGGACATGGTGGGAACGTCCCTGGTGGAAACGGGAGTTGTGGACGGCGAGGCGTATCTCGAGGCCGTCCGTCACCTGTCCAAGACGCACGGTGCGACGCGCTACTTCGCCCACCGCAGGGAGAGCGCGGACAAACTCCACCGCCTGGCCGCCGAGACCGGCCTGGAGATAGTCCGCCCGGACCTCCCCCTGGAGGTGATCGCCCGCCGGGGTCCGATCGGCCGTACGATCCTCAGCTTCCCGTCGACGGTCGTCCACACCCTGCCGCTGGCGCTGACGGGCACGGGAGTTCGCGTGGCGGTCTTCGACATCGACCCGACGTGGCTGACCGAGAACGCCTCACCCCGGGCGCAGGGCTTCCTGGCGGGGGTGACGGGGACGGCGAAGGATGTGCACAGGCTGGCGGCGGTGGCACCGGCGTGACCGACCCGATCGGTCCCTCAGTCCTGCGTACGGATGGCCTGGATGAAGGAAGCGAAGGCGTCGGCGGGGATGGCGAGGGTGCCGGCGGCGGGGTCCTTGGAGTCGCGGATGGCTATGTGGGTGGGGCGGGGGGCGACCTCGACGCAGTTGTTGCCGTCGTTGCCGCCGGAGTAGGACGACTTCCGCCAGTTGTCGAGGGTGGGCATGGTGGGTCTCACAGCTCCTTGGCCAGACTGTGGATGAAGTCGCGCGAGCGGATGGGATCGAGCGACGCCGCTTCTACTCTACGAAAAAGTGTTCGCAGTACGCCGAGTTGAGCCTCGGAATCGATGAACCCGGTGCCCTGGAGGACATCGCGGCCGGCGGTGTCCAGCCTGGGAACGGCGCCTCCGGCCAGCATCATCGGGCTCCAGGCCCCGCCGAAGCCGTCCAGCTCGAACGTGATGACCCGCACTGTGATGTGATCGGCCTCGGACAGCTCCAGGACGTGGCTGAGCTGGGTTCGTGCGGTGGCGCGATCGTCGACCTTGATGCGGAGTGCGGCTTCGTGGACGATCGCCTCGTACGGGGTGGGGTCAGGCCCGTCCAGGACGACCTTGCGCTGCATGCGGTGCCGTACCCGCAGCTCCAGCTCTTCCTCCGGGAGTTCCGGAACCCTGGAGGAGAACGCCGCCCGAGCGTAGTCCTCCGTCTGGAGCAGACCCGGGATGAACAGGAACTCCACATCACGTCGGTACGTCGCGTGGTGCTCCAGCTCCGCCAGGTCGAGGAAGGGAGTCGGCAGCAGCTCGCGGTACTCCTCCCACCAGCCCCGGGTGCGGTCGGTCGCCATGGCCACCAGGGCGTCGATCAAGCCGTCGTCCGTGCATGAGTAGTTCGCGGCCATGCGGCGCAGCCGCTTTTCGCTGACCCCCGCGAGGCCGGACTCGATCTGGCTGATCTGTGGGGCAGTCACCCCGAGCAGCGCTGCCGCCTCCCGCGAGGCGAGGCCCGCCGCGTCGCGAAGCCTGCGAAGTTCGACCGCCAAGCGCAGCTGACGTGCCGTTGGTTCGATTCTCTTGGCCATCGACCGGTCCCCTCAACAAGCCTGCCGTTGCGACTCGTTAGGGGTCAGATTACGCGACCGGCTTGCAGGATCTAAATAATTCCCCCTACCGTCGGTGACGCACCGCACACGCAGCGGAAGTGCACCGCGTACGCGGCGTTGCCACCCTGCACGAAATCCCCTCACCTCGATGGAGTTGATGCCGCATGCCCGAAAACGAGCCCTGGGACTACACCCTCTACGTCCCCAACGACCTCAGAGCCGTCACCGTCTGCCGCCGCACCCTGCGCCTGATCCTCACCCTGCACGGACTGATCGCCCTCGTCGACACGGCGGAGCTGCTGGCGGCGGAGCTGGTCTCCAACGCCGTACGGCACACCAAGGGGCCGGCCGCGCTCAGGATCCGCCGAACCCCGGAGGGGGCGGTCTGGATCGGTGCGTGGGACACCGACCCGGCCCCGCCGGATCCCCCGCGGCCCCTGGAGCAGGTCGAGGAGCTGGAGGAGGGGAGGGGGCTGGGGCTGGTGAAGGCGTGCGCGGACCACTGGGGGTGGCGGCCGACGGCGCGGTTCGGGGACCGGGGGAAGTACGTGTGGTGTGAGCTGGGGGCGGCGTGACCGCCCCGTGGCAAACGCCGTACCCCGGTCCCGCGACCAGGCGAAACTCGGTCGTGCCGCCCACAGCCGGGTGCCGTGAGGCGCTATTCCGGTCTGGTCCGAAGGACCGGTCGAAGAGCAAGGGGGCGGCACATGAAGCCGAACCGCAGGACGCTCCGGGCGTCCCGGCGCGGGTTTCTCGTGGCGGGCGGCGCACTCGCGGCCACGCTGGGTGAGGCGCCCGTGGCGCACACCCTCGCCGAGCTCCGGGACACGCCCCAGTACCCCCTGGTCACACGTCCGGCGGACTGGCGGCCCGTGGCCGACGAACTGGGCGGGGTGGGCGATCTGGGCGCGGACGGCATCGTGTACCGCATGACGTTTCCCCGCTACGACCTGAACCTGTCCGCGCACGGGGTCGGCGGTCTGGTGGAGGCGTCGTACGCGGCGTTCGCCCGTTACCCGGACGGCCGCACGATGCTCATGGGCGACGTGGTCGCCACCGAGGGCGAACTGCAGCGGGTCACCGATGCCCTCCAGGCCCACAACCTGGAACAGACCGCGATCCACAAGCACCTTCCCGCCCATCGGCCCCCGCTCTGGTGGACGCATGTGCACGGGGTCTCCGCGGACCCGGTGTCCCTGGCCCGCGCCATGCGCGCCGGCCTGGACGCCACCGCCACCCCCGGGCCCCGGGAGCCCGACACGGCACCGCCGGCGGGCCTCGACACCGCCGCCATCGACGCCGCACTCGGCGCGCGGGGCAGGAGCGAGGACGGCTACCGGTTTTCCTTTGCCCGCAAGGAGACCGTCAGTGACGACGGCCGTGTGGTGCCGGCCGCCATGGGCGTGACGACCGCCGTCACCTTCTTCTCCCTGGGGGGCGGGCGTGCCGCCGTGACCGGGGACTTCGTCATGATCGCCGACGAGGTCCAGCGGGTCATCAAGGTCCTGCGTCACGGCGGGATCAGCGTCGTCGAGCTGCACAATCACTTCCTGGACGACCATCCCCGCCTCTTCTACCTGCACTTCTGGGCCGTCGGCGAGGCCGTGCCCCTGGCCCGCACCCTCCGGGCCGCCAAAGCGGCCACGAACCTCGCCGCCGGCGCCTGACCGGCCCGGCCGTCGTCAGTGCCGGTCACGTGTGCGGACCCCGGCGGGACGCGGGTCGCGCCGTAGTCCGGTTCGTGGACATCGCGAGCGTGACTGTAGCGAGGCATGGTATCCGTGGAAGGAGAAAGAAGGGTTCTACCCATCACAGTCCGCCGCCATGCGTCCGCCGGTCAGATTTTCTTCCCCTAACGGGCTGAAGTTTTGTTGATCGAGGGGTAGTTGACCAGCCGGGCGTCCTACCCTTCAGAGGGTGAAGCAATTGATGTCCCTAGAGTCCGAGGCCGGCCTCGCGGGGGATGTGCTCCCCGGCGCGCTGAGCGAAGCCCTGCACGCCGAACTCGTCGCCTTCCGTCGCGACTTGCACATGCACCCTGAGCTGGGCAATCAGGAGTTCCGTACGACCGCGGCGATCAAGGAGCGGCTGGAGCTGGCCGGGCTTCGGCCCCGGGTGCTCGCCAAGGGGACCGGACTCGTGTGTGACATCGGCCTCGCGGAGGGTGAACGGCCGGCCATGCCGCTGCTGGCCCTGCGCGCGGACATCGACGCCCTGCCCATCCCGGACACCAAGAACGACTGCCCGTACCGGTCGACCGTGCCCGATCGGGCGCATGCCTGCGGCCATGACGTGCATACGACCGTCGTGCTGGGAACGGGCCTGGTCCTCGCCGACCTGCACACCAAGGGCCTGCTGCCCCGGCCGGTGCGGCTGATCTTCCAGCCCGCCGAGGAGGTGCTGCCCGGCGGCGCGCTGGACGCCATCGAGGACGGCGCGCTGAAGGGAGTCGAGCGGATCCTCGCCGTGCACTGCGACCCCCGCGTCGACGCCGGGAAGATCGGGCTGCGGCACGGCGCGATCACCAGCGCCTGCGACCGGCTGGACATCGCCCTGGACGGGCCCGGCGGGCACACCGCCCGGCCGCATCTGACCACGGACCTGGTCACCGCCGCCGCGCGCGTCGCCGTGGACGTGCCCGCGCTGATCGCCCGCCGCGTCGACACCCGGGCCGGGCTGGCGCTGACCTGGGGCCGGATCGAGACGGGGCACGCCCCGAACGTGATCCCGCAGCACGCCGAGCTGTCCGGGACCGTGCGCTGCCTGGACCTGGATGCCTGGCGGCAGGCCCCCGACATCGTGCACGCGGCCATCGACGAGGTCGCCACCCTGCACCGCGCCAAGTCCGAGATCACCTACGTGCGCGGGGTGCCGCCCGTCGTCAACGACCGGGAGTCCACCGATCTGCTGCGCCGGGCGATGGCGGCGCGCCGCGGCCGGGACTCCGTCGAGAGTACCGAGCAGAGCCTCGGCGGCGAGGACTTCTCCTGGTACCAGGAGCACGTCCCGGGCGCCATGGCCCGGCTCGGTGTCCGCCGTCCCGGCGAGCGCACCGTACGCGATCTCCACCAGGGCGACTTCGACGCCGACGAGCACGCGATCACGGTCGGCGTGGAGATGTTCACGGCGGCCGCCTTCCTGGAGCCGAACGGCGTACAGGGCTGAGCGTGCGGGCCCTCGGGGCGCCCTTCGAGGCGTGATCCCGGGGGCTTGGGGCCCCCTTCGGGGCGTGCGACCGGCGCATCGGGGGCCGTTCCCCTGACCGGCGCAACACACTCGTAAGCCATTCGTGCACGCTGTGCAACACGGCCGTGCAAGCCCCCGAGATCCAAGTTCAGATGCTGTTTGCCTCGAATCGATAACGGCTTCGAGAGGGGGTTTTTTGCGACATCTACGCGCGTTACGATGCCGCGAAGCCGACGCCGCCGGAGCGTTTCGGCTCGAGCACTGGCAAGGTGCTCACATCAAGCGCCGAATCGGCGCTCAGGTCAGGTGAAGGAGCCTTCCCGTGCGCCGGGTAGCCAAGCTTTCCGCTGCGTGTGCCGCCACCGCAGCCCTCGCACTGACTGCCACCGCGTGTGGCAGCACGTCCTCCGACAACAACGCCAGCCCCTCGTCCTCGGGCGGCGCCAAGGGCGGCATCAAGATCGGCCTCGCCTACGACGTCGGCGGCCGTGGTGACCGTTCCTTCAACGACTCCGCCGCGCGCGGTTCCGACAAGGCCGCGAAGGAGTTCGGCGGTTCCATCAAGGAGCTGACCGCCAAGACCTCCGACACCGAGGCCGACCGCGAGCAGCGGCTGTCGGACCTGGCGCAGGCGGGGTACAACCCGATCGTCGCCGTCGGTTTCTCCTACGCGCCGGCCGTGACCAAGATCGCCAAGCAGTTCCCGAAGACCAACTTCGGCATCGTCGACTCGGTCGTGAACGCGAGCAACGTCGACAGCATCACGTTCACCGAGGAGCAGGGCTCCTACCTGGCCGGTGTCGCCGCGGCACTGAAGACCAAGAAGGACCACGTCGGCTTCATCGGCGGTGTCGACGTCCCGCTGATCAAGAAGTTCGAGGCGGGTTACGTCCAGGGTGTGCACGACACCAACCCGAAGATCAAGGTCGACACCCAGTACCTGAGCCACGGCTCGGACTTCTCCGGCTTCGCCAGCCCCGACAAGGGCAAGGCGGCCGCGCAGGGCATGCTGGACAACGGCGCCGACGTGATCTACTCGGCGGCCGGCTCCTCCGGCAACGGTGCCATCGAGGCCGTCAGCGGCACCAAGGGTGCCTGGGCCATCGGCGTGGACTCGGACCAGTACAACATCCCGGGTCTGGCCAAGTACAAGAACTCGATCCTGACCTCCATGGTCAAGAACGTCGACGTCGGTGTGTACGACTTCATCAAGTCCGTGCACGACGGCAAGCCGCTGGCCGGCCTCAACGCCTACTCCCTCGCCAAGAACGGTGTCTCGCTGGCCACCAGCGGTGGCTTCATCAACGACATCCAGCCCAAGCTGGACGCCGCGAAGCAGAAGATCGTCTCCGGCCAGATCAAGGTCAAGACCACCCCGTGACCCGTCCGGTACGGCCGGACCGCCGATGCGGCGGTCCGGCCGCACCGCGGAACCTGAGGCTCGGCGCGGGGGCGCCCTCCGGAGCCCCCCGCCGAGCCATAACAATGTGTCAACTCTACGCGTGTAGCGTGGAGTTGCCGCGCTAGCGTCGCCGACGCCCAAGCCCTCCCCTACGCAGCCCCTTTCCCCGAGGAGAGTGCGCCATCAACGCGTCCAGCCCTCCCGCTGCCGTCGAACTGCGCGGCATCACCAAGCGTTTCCCCGGCGTCGTCGCCAACCGCGACATCGACATCACGGTCCGTGCGGGCACCGTCCACGCCCTGTGCGGTGAGAACGGCGCCGGCAAGTCCACCCTGATGAAGATCCTCTACGGCATGCAGCAGCCGGACGAGGGCACCATCACGGTCAACGGCGAGCAGGTCACCTTCCACAACCCCGGCGACGCCATCGCCCGCGGCATCGGCATGGTGCACCAGCACTTCATGCTCGCCGACAACCTCACCGTGCTGGAGAACGTCGTCCTCGGCGCCGAGAAGCTGTACGGCATCGGCGGCAAGGCCCGGGCCAGGATCAAGGAGATCTCGGACGCCTACAGCCTGAACGTCCGCCCGGACGTGCTGGTCGAGGAGCTGGGCGTCGCCGACCGCCAGCGCGTGGAGATCCTCAAGGTCCTCTACCGCGGCGCCAAGACCCTCATCCTGGACGAGCCGACGGCCGTACTCGTGCCGCAGGAGGTCGAAGCGCTCTTCGACAACCTGCGCGAGCTGAAGTCCGAGGGCCTCACCGTCATCTTCATCTCCCACAAGCTGGGCGAGGTGCTGTCGGTCGCCGACGAGATCACCGTCATCCGGCGCGGCACGACGGTGGGCACGGTCTCACCCGAGGGCACCACCCCCAAGCAGCTCGCCGAGCTGATGGTCGGTGCCGAGCTGCCCACCCCGGAGACCGCGGAGTCCACCGTCACGGACGTACCGATGCTGAAGGTGGAGGGGCTGCACCTCGCGCAGACCGACCTCGAGGGCATCGAGCGGATCATCCTGGACCAGATCTCCTTCACCATCCACAAGGGCGAGGTCCTGGGCATCGCCGGAGTGGAGGGCAACGGCCAGTCCGAACTGGTCGAGGCGATCATGGGCATGCGCCACCCGGACGCCGGTGTCGTCACCCTCGACGGCACCGACATCTCCCGCACCCCCACCCGCGACCGCCGCGAGGCCGGCATCGGCTACATCCCCGAGGACCGCCACCGCCACGGCCTGCTGCTGGAAGCCCCGCTGTGGGAGAACCGCATCCTCGGCCACGTCACCGAGAAGCCCAACTCCCGCGGCCAGCTGCTCGACATCAAGGCCGCCCGCACCGACACCGAGCGGATCGTGCAGGCGTACGACGTCCGCACCCCCGGTATCGACGTCACCGCGGCCTCGCTGTCCGGCGGCAACCAGCAGAAGCTGATCGTCGGCCGGGAGATGAGCCACAACCCCAAGCTGCTCATCGCCGCCCACCCCACCCGCGGTGTGGACGTCGGCGCGCAGGCCGCGATCTGGGACTACATCCGTGAGGCCCGCCGCGAGGGCCTGGCCGTGCTGCTGATCTCCGCGGACCTGGACGAGCTGATCGGGCTCTCCGACACCCTGCGGGTGATGTACCGCGGCCGCCTGGTCGCCGACGCCGACCCCGCCACCATCACCCCCGAAGAGCTGGGCTCCGCCATGACGGGTGCGGCCACCGGCCACCTGGAGCACACAGAGGACGACGAGCGATGAACAAGCTGACCTCACGGATCGACAAGGAGCGGCTGCTCCTCGGCATCGCCGCGCCGGTGCTGGCGGTCGTCGCCGCGCTCGTCGTCACCGCCCTGGTGATCCTCGCGACCGGCAAGAACCCCGGCGACGCCTTCAGCGACATGGTGACCTACGGCTTCGCCAGCGACAGCCAGGTCTACATCCTGAACAAGGCGACGACGTACTACCTCGCGGGTGTCTCCGTCGCCATCGGCTTCCGGATGAACCTGTTCAACATCGGTGTCGACGGCCAGTACCGGCTCGCCGCGTTCTTCGCCGCCGTCCTCGGCGGCGCGCTGACCGTGCCCGGCTGGATCGCCATCCCGCTGATCCTGATCTGCGCGATGGCGACCGGTGCCCTGTGGGCGGCCATCGCGGGCATCCTCAAGGTGACCCGGGGCGTCAGCGAGGTCATCTCGACCATCATGCTGAACTCGATCGCCACCGCGATCATCGCCTACCTGCTGCAGCCGGGGAAGCTGGCCCAGCTCGAACAGGGCGGCACCGTCGTCTCCACCAAGCCACTGCCGTCGTCCTCGTACTTCTTCAGCATCAACACCGGCCCGGCCGGTGAGCTGTGGGGCTTCATCTTCATCGCCGCGGCCGTCGGCGTCGCGTACTGGTTCGTGCTCGGCCGCACCCGCTTCGGCTTCGACCTGCGCACCGTCGGCCAGTCCGAGAGCGCGGCCTCCGCGAGCGGTGTGTCGGTGAAGAAGATGATCGCCACCAGCATGATCATCTCGGGTGCGGTGGCCGGTCTGATCGGCATGCCGACGCTGCTCAACGACTCCTACGCCTACAGCAACGACTTCCCGGTCGGCATCGGCTTCACCGGTATCGCCATCGCGCTGCTCGGCCGCAACCACCCGATCGGCATCGCGCTCGGCGCCCTGCTCTGGGGCTTCCTGGAGCGCACCACCAACCACCTGGAGTTCCAGGGCTACGACAAGGAGATCCTCGGCGTCATCCAGGGCGTCATCGTCCTGTGCGTCGTGATCGCCTACGAGGTCGTCCGCCGCTACGGCCTCAAGCGCCAGCAGCAGAAGGTCGGCGCCGAACTCGCCGCGCAGGCCGCCGCCCCGACGAAGAAGCAGGAGGTGGCGTGATGACTGCCACGATGACCGACGCGCCGCCGCCCGCGGCGCCCAAGGCGGCGGGCGCGCCGCAGCGCTCCGGCCGCTCCTTCGGCCAGATCCTCCTGCTCGTCGCGGGTGCGCTGCTGCTCCTGGCCGCGGTCCGCGTGATCACCGGCTCCAACCAGCTCGACTCCGCCGGGCAGGTCAGCGCCGCGCTCGGCCTCGCCGTGCCGATCGGCCTCGCAGGCCTCGCGGGTCTGTGGTCCGAGCGGTCCGGTGTGGTCAACATCGGCCTCGAGGGCATGATGATCCTCGGCACCTTCGGCGCCGGCTGGGTCGGCTGGCAGTCCAGCCCCTGGCTGGGCCTGCTGTGCGGCATCGGCTTCGGCGTCCTCGGCGGCCTGCTGCACGCCGTCGCCACCGTCACCTTCGGCGTCGACCACATCGTCTCCGGTGTCGCGATCAACCTGCTCGCGCTGGGTGCCACCCAGTACCTCGCCAAGCTGTTCTTCGCGGGCGGCAGCGCGGCCAACGCGGGCGGCAACCCCAAGCAGTCCCCGCCGGTGGACTCGCTGCCGCAGGTCACCGTGCCCGGCCTCTCCGACGGTCTGCAGTCGCTGGAGAGCCACCACTGGTTCCTGATCTCCGACCTCGCCGGCATCCTCGGCGGTCTGATCACCAACCTGTCCGTGATCACGATCCTGGCCGCGGTGCTGTTCGTCGGCAGCTGGTGGCTGCTGTGGCGCACCCCGTTCGGTCTGCGGCTGCGCTCCTGCGGCGAGAACCCGACCGCCGCCGAGTCCCTCGGTGTCAACGTCTACAAGTACAAGTACGCGGCCGTGGCCGTCTCCGGTGGCCTCGCCGGCCTCGGCGGCGCCTTCCTCGCGCTGGTCACCTCGCACACCTACCTCGAGGGCCAGACCGGTGGCCGCGGTTACATCGGCCTCGCGGCCATGATCTTCGGCAACTGGCGTCCGGGCGGCCTCGCGATGGGCGCGGGCCTGTTCGGCTACTCCGACGCCCTCCAGCTGCGCAACGGCGGCCCGACCGTCCACGCGCTGCTGCTCCTGCTGGTCGTCCTGCTCGTCGCCCTGGCAGGCTGGAAGCTGTACCGCAAGGCCCTGTGGCAGGGCGGGGTCAGCCTCCTGGTGGGCGCGCTGGTCCTGCTCTGGTACCTGGTCACCGACGAGGTCCCGAGCGACTTCGTGGGCGCCACGCCGTACGTCGTCACCCTGCTGGTGCTGTCGCTGTCGGCGCAGCGCCTGCGGATGCCGAAGGCCGACGGCATGCGCTACCGGAAGGGTCAGGGCAAGTGACCGAGGAAACCGCCGGGTTCGACTGGGAGGCGCTGCGAGAGGTGGCGCGCGAGGCGATGAGCCACGCGTACGCCCCCTACTCCGGCTTCCCGGTCGGCGTGGCGGCCCGGGTCGACGACGGCCGCACGGTCACCGGCTGCAACGTGGAGAACGCCTCCTACGGCATCGGCCTGTGCGCCGAGTGCGGCCTGGTGTCCGACCTGCAGCGCACGGGCGGCGGCCGCCTGACGCACTTCACCTGCGTCGACGGCACCGGCGGCCTGCTGGTCCCGTGCGGCCGCTGCCGCCAGCTGCTGTACGAGTTCGGCGGCCCGGACCTCCTCCTGGACACCCCCGCGGGCGTCCTGACGCTGTCCGAGATGCTGCCCCAGGCCTTCGGCCCCGGGCATCTCTCCTCGTAAGTCCCGTGCGGCCCCCCTGCCCCGCTCGCAGGGGGGCCGCACACTTCGCACCTCCCGGAAGGAACCACACCCGCCATGGCCATGGACGCCATCTCCGTGATCCGCACCAAGCGGGACCGCGGCGAGCTGACCGACGAGCAGATCGACTGGGTCATCGACGCGTACACCCGCGGCGAGGTCGCCGACGAGCAGATGTCCGCGCTCGCCATGGCGATCCTGCTCAACGGCATGAACCGCCGTGAGATCGCCCGCTGGACGGCGGCCATGATCGCCTCCGGCGAGCGCATGGACTTCTCGGCCCTGTCCCGCCCGACGGCCGACAAGCACTCGACCGGCGGCGTCGGCGACAAGATCACCCTGCCGCTGGCCCCGCTCGTGGCCGCGTGCGGAGCAGCCGTCCCCCAGCTCTCGGGCCGGGGCCTCGGCCACACCGGCGGCACGCTGGACAAGCTGGAGTCGATCCCCGGCTGGCGGGCCCTGCTCTCCAACGAGGAGATGCTGCACGTCCTGGACACCACGGGTGCGGTGATCTGCGCGGCGGGCGACGGCCTGGCCCCGGCGGACAAGAAGCTGTACGCGCTGCGCGACGTGACCGGCACGGTCGAGGCGATCCCGCTGATCGCCTCCTCCATCATGTCGAAGAAGATCGCCGAGGGCACGGGCTCGCTGGTCCTGGACGTGAAGGTGGGCAGCGGTGCCTTCATGAAGACGCTCGACGACGCCCGCGAACTGGCGACCACGATGGTCGGCCTGGGCACCGACCACGGTGTGAAGACGGTGGCCCTCCTGACGGACATGTCGACTCCGCTGGGCCTGACGGCGGGCAACGCGCTGGAGGTCCGCGAGTCGGTGGAGGTCCTGGCGGGCGGCGGCCCGGCGGACGTGGTCGAGCTGACCATCGCCCTGGCCCGCGAGATGCTCGACGCGGCCGGCGTCAAGGACGCCGACCCGGCGAAGGCCCTGGCCGACGGCTCCGCGATGGACGTCTGGCGCCGCATGATCGCGGCCCAGGGCGGCGACCCGGACGCGGCGCTGCCCACCTCGAAGGAACAGCACGTGATCAAGGCGCCGTCCTCCGGTGTCCTCACCCGCCTCGACGCGTACGACATCGGCGTCGCCGCCTGGCGCCTGGGCGCGGGGCGTGCGCGCAAGGAGGACCCGGTGCAGGCGGGCGCGGGCGTCGAGATGCACGCCAAGCCGGGCGACACGGTGACCGAGGGCCAGCCGCTGCTGACGCTGCACACCGACACCCCGGAGCGCTTCGAGTACGCGCTGCAGGCGGTGGAGGGCTCGTACGACATCGCGGCGGCGGGTACCGACTTCACGCCGTCGCCGGTGGTGCTGGAACGCATCGCCTGACCTGCGCCCGCGGCCGGAGGCCGCCGACGCGACGGCCCCTTCGGGTGAACGGGACCGGCGGAGCGCCGCCGGTCCCGTTCGGCGTAGGGAGGGGCCCGTGGACGAGGTGCACCCTCATCCCAAGGCCGCCGCCACTGCCACCAGCACCGGTACCGACACGATCGTCGACAACAGGATCGACTCGCGGGCCAGCGACTCGGCGACCCGGTAGCGGCCGGCGTAGGTGAACAGGTTCTGGGCGGCCGGGAGCGCCGAGGTCACCACCACGTCCAGCAGCGGCCCGCCGTGCAGGCCGAAGAGGACCGTTGCCAGCGCCCATGCCACCAGCGGCTGGCCCAGCGACTTCAACGCCACCGACAGCAGGACCGGTTGACGGTCCCGCCCCCGCCCCGGGGCCGAACTGCCGTGCAGCGACAGGCCGAAGACCAGCAGGGCCGCCGGGACGGACATGTTGCCGATGAGGGTGAGGGGGTTCATGAGCGGGCCGGGCAGTCGCCAACCCGCCGCCGACACCACGACCCCCGACAGCGACCCCACCGCTATCGGATTCCGCAACGGCGTCAGCAGGCGCCGCCACACCGTGCCCTTCTCGCCCATGCCGGACAGGTCCAGGATCGTCAGCGCGACCGGCGTCACCAGGACCACCTGGAAGAGCAGTACCGGCGCCACCAGGGACGCGTCGCCCAGGACGTACGCGGCGATCGGGATGCCGAGGTTGCCCGAGTTGACGTAACCCGAGCACAGGGCGCCGATGGTCGTACGGCCCACACCCCAGCGGCGTGCCACGCCCACCGCGGTGAACGCGCCGCAGACCGCCGCCGTGCTCAGGGCCGTCACCAGCAGCCGCGCCGAGAAGAGCACCGACAGGTCGGCCCGTGCCAGGGTCGTGAAGAGCAGCGAGGGGCCCGCCACCGTGAAGGCCAGCCGCGTCAGCACCTCGCCGCCCTGCGCCCCGAGCGTTCCGCGCCGCCCGAGCACGTACCCCACCCCGATGACGACCGCGATCACCACGAACCCGCTCAGCACCCCCGTCACGTGGCCCACCCTCAGGGGCGGGAGGGGAGCCGGTCAATGTGATCTTCGACGAGTGCCGGGGGCCGTCAGCCGCGCAGCCCCACCGGCAGTTGCTGGGGCGGGAGCGTCACATCCCCTGTCGCGTCGACGGGGGTGCCCTTGGGACAGCGCACGCAGCCCGCGGAGGCGGAGACGGCGAGCCGGCCGCGCGGGTACGTGTCGAGACGGACCGTCGCGTCGCTGTGCGGCGGGGTCGCCGAGAGGCTGATGGAGTGATCGAGGCTCGTGTACGTGGTCACCCGCCAGCCCTGCCGCCGCAAGGCACCCCGAGCCCGGCGCAGCGCCGCCTGTCCGGCGTCCTCGGTGACCCCTTTCAGCGCCCACTCGGTGCTGACGGAGACCACACCGGGCACATTCGGCGGAGAGTCGCTCAACTCGTCCCCGAGATGGCTCAGACCCCGGTACTCGCACCCGTAGGCTTCCGCCTCCCGCCCGCCGCCCCACTCGGTGTCCAGCGTCGCCTGCGGCAGGTCGAGGGCGTCGTACGCCTGCCAGGTGTGCCGGTCGAGCCGCTGGGCCGTGACGGCGGGGTCGGCGACCGGGAACGGCGTGCCCTCCCAGACCCGCTGCCCGATGCGGACCAGCCCGACGCTCAGCACCGCCGTCCCGGCCAGGGTCACGGCCACGGTCCCCCACGTCAGGGTCCGTCTCGTCCAGCGGCGTCGGGCCCCGACGGCGGCCGGGGATGCGGCCGGGGATATCGCCTGGGAATGCGGTCCTCGTCTCATGGACGGCATCCTGCGACGGGCGCGCGGACGACACCTGAGCGCTCGTACTCAGCGCGGCTACTCAACAAGCCCGTGCCGGTGGGCCGATGAGTTCCGCCCGCCGCGCCGGTCTACCGCACGTGAAGGCAGAGGAACCCGCCGTGCTCGTGCTGCGCGGCCCCGTCACCCGGGACGAGGTGGCGGGGCTGTGTGCCCGGGTGCGGGTGCTGCTGGCGGGCAGTGGCGCCCGTGTCGTCGTGTGCGACGTGGGCGGGCTCGGGCCGCCGGGCCTGGCCGTCGTGGACCTGCTGGCGCGCCTGGAGCTGGCCGCCCGCCGGGCCGGCGGGCGGATCCGGCTGCGGGACCCCGATCCCGCGCTACCCGCCCTTCTCGACCTCGTCGGACTCCGCTTCCAGGTGGAGGGGCAGCCCGAAGAGCGGGAACCAGCGCTTGGTGTCGAGGAAGCAGTGGAAACCGGTGATCCGGCCCTCTGACAGCTCCAGCACCTGCACGGCCCAGGGACCGAAACCGCCCTTCTCCTCGTCCGGCTTGTAGTGCGCGAACCCGGGCAGGCCGTTGACCTGGACCGGCAGCAGCCGGGAACCGGCGCAGGAGGCGCCGAGGGTCGTCATGAAACCGGTGATGTCGGCCGGGCCGCGCAGCCACAGGTCGAACGGCGGCATCGTCATGACGGCGTCCTCGTGCAGCAGCGCCGTCAGCGCCGTCATGTCGTAGCCCTCGAAGGCTTTGACGTAGCGCTCCAGGAGTTTCTGCTGCTCCTCGTCGAGCGGATCGGACACCGCGCCCTCGGGGCTCGCGTCCGCGCGCTCCGCGAGCGTGGCCCGCGCCCGCTGCAGCGCGCTGTTGACCGAGGCGACGGAGGTGTCCAGCAACTCGGCGACCTCGCTCGCCTTCCAGGCCAGGACCTCGCGCAGGATCAGCACCGCCCGCTGCTTGGGCGGCAGCTGCTGGAGGGCCGCCATGAAGGCCAGCCGGATCGACTCCTTCGCGACGGCGGCCTCCGCCGGATCGTCGACCGTCGGCAGCACGCGCGCGTCCGGCACCGGCTCCAGCCAGGTGTGGTCGGGGCGGGGGGAGAGCGCGACCTGCGCGAGCGGTGTCGATTCCGTCAGGTCCATCGGCCTCGCCCGCTTGTTGCCCGCCGTCAGCATGTCCAGGCACACGTTCGTCGCGATCCGGTACAGCCACGAGCGCAGGCTGGAGCGGCCCTCGAACTTGTCGTAGCTCCGCCAGGCCCGCACCAGGGTGTCCTGCACCGCGTCCTCCGCCTCGAAGGAGGAGCCGAGCATGCGGTAGCAGTACCCGGTCAGCTCGGTCCGGTGCTTCTCCAGTGCAACGTCGAGGTCCGCCGTCGCCGTGCTGTCGCCCATCGTCCACCCACCCCTGTGGCCGTCCCTGTAGCGCTCCATCGCGCCCCAGCACTTGGAAGCTACCGCAGGCCACTGACAACGGCCCCCCGAGTCCGAAAAGGCCCAGCTCAGACCAGTTGCTTCACGGACATGAGCAGATGCCGGCGCCCGTCTGCCGCCCCGCCTCCGCCAGTCCTCCGCGCGCGATCCGGAACTCCATACGGCAAACCCCCTGTATCGACGGACAGTTGTCCGGCGGACGCCATCCGCGCCCACTGACAACCGGCCCCGAGCAGGGGGTTTCGGCCAAGGGGTCAGTGCGCCGCGACCAACTCCTGCCGGGCCGCGACCCGGGCCGCCCTGGTGCCGAGCACGGTGATCGTCACCACGCCGACCACCGCGAGCAGGCCGACGCCGACCGTGCCGCTCCAGCCGTCCGCGTGGAAGGCCGTCGCGCCGACCGTGCTGCCGACGCTGGAGCCGACGTAGTACATGGACTGGTACAGGGCCGAGGCCTGGGCGCGGCCCCGCGTGGCCGTCTTGCTGACCGCCGAGGAGGCGACCGCGTGCCCCGCGAAGAAGCCCGCCGTGATCAGCACCAGGCCCAGCAGGACCAGCGGCAGGGAGGGGGCCAGCGAGAACAGCAGGCCCGCCGCCGTCGTACCGCCCGCCAGGTACAGCGCGCCCCGGCGGCCGAGCCGGCCCACCAGCCGGCCCGCCGTGGACGCCGACACCGTACCCACCAGGTAGACCAGGAAGATCGAGCCGATGATGCCCTGCGGCAGTCCGAACGGCGCACCCGTCAGCCGGTAGCCGATCACCGTGTACACGCCGCCGAACACGGTCATGAACAGCGCGCCGATCGCGTACAGCCGCCGCAGCAGCGGGTTCGCGAGGTGGTCGCGGACCGTGTCGAGCAGCACGCGGGGCCGCAGCGAGCCCGCCGTGAAGTGCCTCGGCGTGGGCAGCAGCAGCCGGAAGGCGATCGCGCACCCGACGGCGATCACCCCGATCACGCCGACCGCCGCCCGCCAGCCCCACTCCTGGGCCACCCAGCCGGTGATCACCCGGCCGCTCATGCCGCCCACGCTGTTGCCCGCCACGAACAGGCCGATCGCCGTGACCAGAGCCTTGGGCCTGACCTCCTCGGCCAGATAGGCCTGCGCCGAGGCCGGCAGACCGGCCAGCGCCGCGCCCTGCACCGCCCGCAGCACCACCAGCACGCCCAGCGACGGCGCGAACGGCACCAGCAGCCCCACGCTCACCGCGACGGCCAGCGAGGCCGTCATCACCGTACGGCGGCCGAAGCGCTCGGACAGGGCGCTCATCGGCAGAACGAACAGGGCGAGTCCCCCGGTCGCGGCCGCCACGGTCCAGCTCGCCTCGCTCGCCGCGACCCCGAACTCGCCGGAGATCAGCGGCAGCAGGGCCTGCGTGGAGTACAGCAGGGCGAAGGTCGCGACTCCGGCGAGGAAGAGGGCGAGGCTCATCCGGCGGTAGCCGGGGCCGCCCGGAGTCATGCGGGAGTCGGCGGCGGTGGTGTCGGAGACGGGGACGGGCGTTGCGGCGCCCACGACGGTGGACGCCCCGGTACTGGCGGGAGACATGCCTCGACCGTATGGACGGCCCGTCTCATCCGTCCAATGCATGGAATCGCCATAATCGTTCCCATGCAGCATCAGCAGAGCTCACAGCCTCGCCTGTCACCGAACAGTGACACAGAAGACATGTTCGAGTTGTCGAGGGTGCTGGCTCCCCGCCTCGCGTACTTCGCCGGCGTGGCCCGCACGGAGCACGTCACCCGCGCCGCCCACGAGATGAACGTCCCCCAGTCCACCCTCTCCCGCGCGATGGCCCGCCTGGAGCAGGACCTGGGCGTCGACCTGTTCGCCCGGCACGGCCGCACGGTCTCCCTCACCCCCGCCGGCCGCACCTTCCTCGCCTCCGTGGAACGCGCCCTCGCCGAGATCGAGCGGGCCGCCGAGGAGGTACGCGCCGACGCCGACCCGGCCACCGGCAAGGTCGCCTTCGGCTTCCTGCACACCATGGGCGCCGAGACGGTCCCCGGCCTCCTGCACGCCTTCCGCGAGGACCACCCGCGCGTCCGCTTCAGCCTGGTGCAGAACTACGGCGAGGCGATGCTGGAGCGGCTGCGGGCGGGGGAGCTGGACCTCTGTCTGACCTCCCCGGTCCCGGACGCCCCCGACCTGGTCGCCCGCCGCCTGGACGAGCAGAAACTCCGCCTGGTCGTCCCGGCCGACCACCGCCTGGCCGGCCGTCGCCGCATCCGCCTTGCCGAGGCGGCCGAGGAAACCTTCGTCACCCTGGAGCCCGGCTACGGTCTGCGCCGCATCTTCGACGGCCTGTGCCGCGAGGCCGGCTTCCGCCCGAGGGTCGCCTTCGAGGGCGAGGAGGCGGAGACCCTGCGGGGCCTGGTGGCGGCCGGGCTGGGGGTCGCCCTCCTGCCCCCGCCCACCGTGCCCAGGCCAGGGGTCGTGGAACTGACGGTGACGGCTCCGAGGGCGGTCCGCGAGATCGGCGTGGCGTGGTCGGCGGACCGCCCGGACACCCCACCGGTGGCGGCCTTCAAGAAGTTCCTGCTCTCGAGAAGGGGCAACCTGCTGCCGACGTGAGGGACGGCGGCCCCGGCTACCGCCTCAGCGACTTCCCGAACCCCGCAGCCAGCGGCATCCGGAGCCCGATGGGCGGCGGAGCCGCAAGCGCGTCCTCGACCGGGCGGGACACGGAGTGCCCGAACAACGCCCCCATCATGAAATCAACGGCCAGCCAGGCCACTTCGTCCCGATGCCCCTGCAACCGGTGCCCGTCGGAATGCACCTCGAACCGGCACACCTCCCGGTTCACCTTCTTCGCCCGCGCCGCGAACCGGAACGACAGCTCGGGATCGGTCCGCTCGTCGTTCGTGCCGTGCACGATCAGCACCCGCCGCCCCACCAGCTGCTTCACCGGCTCGGCAGGCGCGGCGACGTCGTCCTCCGGCAGCCAAGGGGCGAGCGCCACGACGGAGTTGACGGCCTCGTGGCCACCGGCCCGCAGCGCCGCGCGTCCGCCCATGTCCAGTCCGACCAGGCAGACGGGAACGTCCCCGTACCGTCGTACGACCTCGTCGGCGGCCCACTCGGCGTCCACGGCCAGATGTGCCTCGCTGCCGTTCCAGCCCCGGCACCGGTAGTGGACGGCGTGGACGGCCAGCCCCTCTTCGCGTCCCGCGCGAGCGAGCCGGCGGGCCAGCGAGCGCAGCGCAACCGTCGCCCGCACGGGGGACGGCCTGCGGGCGGAGATCTCCTCCCCGCCGGGAAGCAACAGCACCACTCCGCTCACCGCCGTCGGCACCGGGCCGACGGCCTTCCCCAGCCCGGCCGTTCGGACCGGTGTCGCTTGCTGTCCCATCCATCCTCCTAGCAAGGGGACCACCGGCTTTGGCCGATGGGGGCGTTGCTTCTCGACACTGCTCTGACATCACCTGTGGGCGCAGGGATGCGGCATATCGCAAAGTGGCAGCATTTTGGTTGTGGCTAGAGGTGGTCGTCGGGAATCGCTGAACCTTCGCGTTCCCCCGGACTTGAAGCGGCAGATCGAGGAGTATGCCGACCGCGTCGGCATCTCGATCAATGCTGCCGCATGCGTCCTTCTGGCTGTGGGCCTGCGCGCCGAGAGGCAGCGTGATCGATGATTCGTGCCTACAAGTTCCTCCTGCGACCCACGACCCGCCAGGCGGTCGCCCTGCGCGACATGCTGGCCGATCACCGTTCGCTGTACAACGGCGCGCTTCAGGAGCGTCGGGACGCCTACCGGCACGTGTCGCAAACATCCGTGCGGTACGGCGACCAGCCGGCCCAACTCAAGGCGATCCGGGTGTTCGACCCGGAGCGTCAGGGCCGCTGGTCGTTCTCCTCGCAGCAAGCCACTCTGCGCCGCCTGGACAAGGCGTTCCAGGCGTTTTTCCGCCGGGTCAAGAACGGCGAGAAGCCCGGATACCCGCGCTTCAAGGGCGCCGGTCACTTCGACACGGTGACCTTCCCAAAGGACGGGGACGGCTGCCGCTGGGACTCCACGCCTGACAACAAGCAGACCCGCGTCCGCCTGCAAGGCATCGGACACATCCGCGTTCACCAGCACCGGCCCGTGCAGGGCCACGTCAAGACGATCTCGGTGAAGCGTGAGGGGAACCGCTGGTACGTGGTCCTCGCGTGCGACAACGTGCCCGCCGACGAGCTGCCGCCTACGGGTGTGATCGTCGGCGTCGACATGGGCACCGTGCATTTCCTGACCACGTCGGACGGTGGGCACGTCGCCAACCCGCACTTCCTCGGCGCGATGGCCGACGAACTGGCCGAGGCGCAGCGGCACCTTGCGACGTTCCCGAAGCGGACCCGACAGCGCACCAAGAAGCACCGTGCCGCTGCCCGAAAGGTCGCCAGGCTGCACGCCAAGATCCGGCGGCAGCGACTCGACTTCCACCACGAGACCGCCCGCGCGCTCATCACCGACCACGATGTGATCGGGCACGAACGGCTCAACACGAAGGGCATGACCAAGAGCCCGGCCCCCAAACCCGATCCTGAGAGCAACGGCGCGTTCCTGCCGAACGGTGCCGCCGAAAAGGCCGGGCTCAATCGCAGCATCCTCGATGCGGGTTGGGGACAGTTCCTCGGAATCCTGGCGAACAAGGCTGAGAGTGCCGGTCGTCTGGTGATCCCGGTGGATCCTCGTAACACCTCCCGTACGTGCTCGCTCAGCCTTGGAGGCTGCGGCCACGTAGCTGAGGAGAACCGCGTCACCCAAGCAGAGTTCAAGTGCACGGTGTGCAGTTTCACCGCTAACGCGGACCACGTCGGCGCCTCGAACATACTTCACAGGGCTGGGCTGGCCCTCTGTGCGGCGGCCTAGCCACCGACACAGGAAGCCCGCGCGGCTACGCGTGGGTGGAGTCACGACAGAACAGTGTCAGAAGGGGCGGGGTACGAAACCCGTACGGCCGGTCACCGTTGCGTATCGACGGAAAACCGTCCCCGAAGAGCTGCCGCGTTCGCAGGATCTCTACGCGCGTAGGCGTTACAGTGCGGAAATGACGAGCCAGACTGCACCAAGTGGGGCCGTTCCGACGCCGGACCAGATCCGCCGGGCACCCAAGGTTCTGCTGCACGATCATCTCGACGGCGGGCTCCGCCCCGGAACCGTCGTCGAACTCGCCCGGGAGGGCGGCTACTCGGAGCTTCCCGAGGCCGATCCGGACAAGCTGGGCATCTGGTTCCGCGAGGCCGCCGACTCCGGCTCGCTGGAACGGTACCTGGAGACCTTCAAGCACACCGTCGGCGTGATGCAGACCCGCAACGCGCTCGTCCGGGTCGCCCGCGAGTGCGCCGAGGACCTCGCGCAGGACGGGGTCGTCTACGCCGAGGTGCGCTACGCCCCCGAGCAGCACCTGGAGGGCGGGCTGACCCTGGAGGAGGTGGTCGAGGCCGTCAACGAGGGGTTTCGGCAGGGCGAGCGGCTCGCCCGGGAGAACGGCCACCGCATCCGGGTCGGCGCCCTGCTGACCGCCATGCGGCATGCCGCCCGCTCCCTGGAGATCGCCGAACTCGCCAACCGCTACCGGGACTCCGGAGTCGTCGGCTTCGACATCGCGGGCGCCGAGGCCGGCTACCCGCCCACCCGGCACCTGGACGCCTTCGAGTACCTCAAGCGCGAGAACAACCACTTCACCATCCACGCCGGCGAGGCCTTCGGGCTGCCGTCCATCTGGCAGGCGCTGCAGTGGTGCGGCGCCGACCGGCTCGGGCACGGCGTGCGGATCATCGACGACATCGAGGTCCACGAGGACGGCTCCGTCGCGCTCGGCCGACTGGCGTCCTACGTCCGCGACAAGCGGATCCCGCTGGAGCTGTGCCCCAGCTCCAACCTGCAGACCGGGGCGGCGCCCTCCTACGCCGAGCACCCGATCGGGCTGCTGCGGCGGCTGCACTTCCGGGCCACCGTGAACACCGACAACCGGCTGATGTCGCACACCAGCATGAGCCAGGAATTCGAGCACCTCGTCGAGGCGTTCGGTTACACGCTCGACGACATGCAGTGGTTCTCGGTCAACGCAATGAAATCCGCGTTCATTCCTTTCGATGAACGGCTTGCCATGATCAATGACGTCGTCAAGCCCGGATATGCGGAACTGAAATCCGAATGGCTGTTCCGGCAGACGGCCTCCACCAGCGGCTCTGCGGGTTCGGCGGGATAGCGGCGGCTCGGCGGGCGGGCGGGTTGTGAAAGCCGGTTCACAACCCGTCCGCATTTCGGTGTTTGCGGCGGGTGATCGGGCGTGTTTACGGTCGAGGACCGTTCATCGTTTTTCCTCTCCGTCCCCTATTCCAAGGACGCATTCACCATGAAGCACTCTGCCGTCAGGACTCTCGGTGTCGCCGCCCTCGGTGCCGCTTTCGCCGCCGTCGGTGCGGGCGCGGCCAACGCGGCGGCCCCGGCCGTACCGGACGCGACCCCGGCGCTGGACTCCGTCACCAGCACGCTGCCGGCCGAGGGCACCGGCGTGGACCAGCCTGCTGCCACCGCCGCCCTCAGCCGGGGGCAGGACGCCCTGGGCGCCGGCATGGCCGCCACGCGGCCGGCCGTCGAGAACGCGCTGCAGGGCGGGCCGACCGGGCCGCTCCACAGCCGCCTCGGCGGACTGCCCGTGCAGGGCGCGCCCGTGCACGGCCTGCCGGTGAACGGTGTGAACGGGATCTCGCTCGGCTGACGCCGGCCGCCGTACGACGCCGTCGGGGCGCCCCGGTCAGGTCCGGGAGCGCCCCGACGGCGTTCTGCGTACGGCAGTCGGCACGTACGGCGGTCACCAGGCGGTGCGCGTCCTGTCCTCGGCCGGCAGCAGTATCCACAGCGCTATGTAGAACAGGAACTGGGGGCCGGGCAGCAGGCAGGACAGCAGGAAGATCACCCGCATCGTCGTCGCGGAGGTGCCGAAGCGGCGCGCCAGTGCTGCGCACACTCCGCCGATCACACGGCCGTGGGTCGGGCGGGCAAGGGTGGTCATGTCGGCTCCTCCGTGGTCATCGGTTCCCGTCGCCGGCCGGCTTCCGGCAGCTGTCTTCGACGGTACGCAGACGAAGCGGACGAAGCGTCACTCTATGGAGCCATCCCGACCCTGGGAATCGTCGGGGTACGCCCCTGAGACGGCTCCTCCTGGACGGTGACGGGGCCGGCCCCGGCGCGGTCGTCCAGCTGCCGCCGCCGCACCCGGGCGCGGCCCGCCGGCACGACCAGCAGGTGGGCCAGCGCGACACCGGTGGTGTTCAGCAGCAGTGAGTCGACGTCCACGACCCGGCCGGGGACACCGGTCTGCAGCAGGGCGATGCCGACCGAGACCAGGGCGCCGGCGGCCGTCGTACGGATGAGGGAGGAGACCGGCGACACGGTGAGCCTGCCGTGCGCCATCGGCAGCAGCACGCCGAGCGGGGCGAGCAGGGCCAGGCCCTCGCCGATGCGTCCGGCAGCCTCCGGCCAGCCCAGGGCCAGATCGGCCCGGATACCGGCGAGGGGGTGCAGGTTGGGGGGTGTCACCCAGGGGACGTCCAGGGGCCGCAGCATCAGCCAGGCGACGAGGGCGAGGTGGGCGACGAGGAGGACACCTCCTGCCACCCGGACACGGATCGCGGCGCTGTCGCCGCCGATGGAGCCTTGACGCTGCACGACCCCCTAGACGCAGCGCGGGTGCCGATCGGTTCCGCGCCGCAACTTCTCGGTTGCACTGCGCGGTTGCGCTGTCCGCTGTGGAAGCGCGGAAGCGGGATCGCCGTTGGGGGTTCTGTTTCGTCGCGGGGTGCGGGTCCGTCTGTGGTTGCTCGCGCAGTTCCCCGCGCCCCTTCGGGGCGCTGCCCCCGCGGCGCTACCGCCCCGCCACCTCGCTGGACGGCGGTTCCACGCTGCCCGGGCGGTCGCGGACGTCGCCGGTGCACTCGTAGCGGCGCAGGGGGCCGCCCGCCGGGCCGCCGAGGATGACCGAGCCGTCGCCCTCCGTCGCCGCCGAGTCGGACAGGGTGCACACCAACTGGGCCAGGGCGTAGGAGGTGAGCCGGGACGGCGCCGTGCTCAGGCGGAGTGCGTCCTCGGGGTCACCGGGGCCGGGCCCGTGCACGGTGAGGCCGCCCGGCACGTACGTCGTGTAGCCCGCGGAGCGCTCCGCGGCGGACGGGGACGCGGCGAGCTGGTCCAGGAGCCCCTGGGCCACGATCACGCGGCGCCGCGCGTCCGGGGTGCCCTCGGGGACGCGTACCGTCCGGTCGACGGTCACCAGGGACGCCCCGCAGAGCAGGAAGACCTGCACGGGCACGCCGTGCGAGGACTGCGTGGCCAGGTCCGGCCCGGCCAGCGAGCACGGCACCCGCGAGGGCGCCGCCCCGAAGTCGGTCGGCACCTGGGTGGCCCGGATGCCGCAGCCGGAGAGCAGCAGGCCGAGGAGGGGCAGCGCCAGCAGGCGTCGCACGGTCAGGCGTCGTACGGACATCACCCCTCCTCTCCTGAACTTCCTGGACTTCCCGGGCTTCCGGAGTTCCCGGAAGCGTTCTTGTCGGTCTTCTCGCCCTCGTCGGCCTCCTCCGTCAGCCGGGAGGCGTCCCGTGGCAGCCGCAGCGTGAACACCGCGCCGCCGTCCGGCGAGTTGGCGGCGCTGATCCCACCGCCGTGGATGTGGGCGTTCTCCATGGCGATGGACAGGCCCAGCCCGCTGCCCTCGGAGCGCGGCCGCGAGGCGCTCGCCTTGAAGAAGCGGTCGAAGACGTGGGGGAGCACGTCCTCGGGGATGCCCGGCCCGTGGTCACGCACCGCGATGACCAGGTCGTCACCGTCTATGCGCACCGACACCCGCACCGGCGACCCGCCGTGTTTGAGCGCGTTGCCGATCAGGTTGGCGAGGATGACGTCCAGCCGACGCGGGTCGAGGCGGGCGTGGATGCCGCGCTCGGCGTCCAGCTCGACCGCGTCCAGCCAGGCCCGGGCGTCGATGCAGGCGGTGATCTGGTCGGCGAGGTCGACGTCGTCCAGGACCAGCCGGGCGGTGCCCGCGTCGAAGCGGGTGACCTCCATCAGGTTCTCGACCAGGTCGTTCAGGCGCCGGGTCTCGCTCACCACCAGCCGTACGGCCGGCTCGATCATCGGATCCACGGATCCGGACCCGGCCTCGAGCTCCTCCTCCAGCACCTCCGTCACGGCGGTGATGGCGGTCAGCGGCGTCCGCAGTTCATGACTCATGTCGGCGACGAAGCGGCGCGAGGCCTCGTCCCGCGCGGCCATCTCCGCGACCCGCTTCTCCAGCGCCTCGGCGGCGTTGTTGAACGTCCGGGAAAGATCCGCGAGTTCGTCGGTCCCCGACACCCTCAGCCGCGTGTCCAGCCTGCCCTCGCCGAGCCGCCGGGCGGCGACCCCCAGCCGGTGCACCGGCTTCAGCACGGTCGTGGCGGCGGCCTGCGCGAGCAGCGCGGCGCCGATCAGGGCGAGTCCGGTCGCGATGCCCAGCGACCAGGCCAGCGAGTTGAGGTCCTTCGCCTCCGGCTCCAGGGACTTGGCCATGTAGCCCGTGGGTCCGCCGCCGATCAGCCGCGAACCGGCCACCAGATACGGCGTGCCGTGATCCACGACCCGCTGCCAGTACAGGTGGTACGGCTCCTTGTTGGTGTCGGTCACCTGCTGCTGCTTGTTCACGGCCGCGCGCAGCGGCTTCGGTACGTCCTCCAGCGAGAAGCCGTTGATGCCGCCCGAGTTGCCGTACACCGTCTTGCCGTCGGCGTCCTGAGCCACCAGCAGCACGCTGAAGTGCTGGCTGCTCGCCGCCATCTGGCCCGCCGCCCGCTGGAGCTGGTCCTGCGTGGGGTGGGCCGGCAGCGCGCCCGCGCGGTTCTGCATCTCCTGCCGGAAGTCGCGCAGCACCGCGTCCTGGGCGCGGGTGAGCACCGCCTCCCGGTTCAGCCAGTAGGCGATGCCGGACGCCGAGACGGCGGCCGTGAGGGCCACCAGAGCGAAGACGACGACCAGGCGCAGCCTGAGGCTGGTGAACCTGAGCCGCGACAGGCTCCCCCTGCGCCGCGCGGACCACCCGCGCAGCCCCCCTTGCGTATCGGTCACTGAGGCGCGTCCAGGCGGTAGCCGACACCACGGACGGTACGGATCAGCGTCGGGGACGAGGGCACGTCCTCGACCTTCGCGCGCAGCCGCTGGACGCAGGCGTCCACGAGCCGGGAGTCACCGAGGTAGTCGTGCTCCCACACCAGCCGCAGCAGCTGCTGCCGGGACAGCGCCTGGCCCGGCCGCCGGCTCAGCTCCAGCAGCAGCCTGAGCTCGGTCGGGGTCAGCTGCAGGTCCTCGCCGTTCTTCGTCACGGTCATCGCCGACCGGTCGATGACCAGGCTCCCGAAGGTCGCCGAGTCGCTGGACTCGCGCTCGCCGCGCCGCAGCACGGCCCGGATCCGGGCGTCCAGGACCCGGCCCTGGACGGGTTTGACGACGTAGTCGTCGGCGCCGGACTCCAGTCCGACCACCACGTCGATGTCGTCATTGCGCGCGGTCAGCAGGATGATCGGCAACTGGTCGGTGCGCCGGATGCGACGGCACACCTCGAAGCCGTCGATGCCGGGCAGCATCACGTCCAGCACGATCAGGTCGGGCCGCTGCTCGCGCAGCAGCTTCAGACCGTCCTCACCGCTGGCAGCGGTCGCCACCCGGTGCCCCTGGCGCGTCAGGGAGAGCTCCAGGGCCGTACGGATGGCGTCGTCGTCCTCGATCAGCAACAGGGAAGGCACGGGCTCATTCTGGCCCATGGACGGGCTGTCGTACGACCCGCCGACACCTGGCCTTCCCTACCGCCACCATCTGTGCACTTCCTGTGACGGCACGGGGCCGGACCCCTGTGACAGGTCTGTGACAGTCGGCGGACACGGCGATGAAGTCGCCCCGGCAGTCTTTTGGACACGGGCCGGACGGGGGAGCCACAACCGGCCCGGCAAGACCGAGTCACCGGAAGTCCACGACGGGGAGCGCGAGATGAACACGCTGCACAGCATCAGCACCAGCGCAGTGGTCACGCGCCTGCACGACGTGAACCGGGGATCCGAGAAGTCCGGTGCCGTGAGCGGGCGGGGGTGCGCTCGCGGCACCGGGCGGCAGCACACCGCGTATGCGCAGCAGGGGCTTCAGCCCTACATGACGGTGGTCGACGCGCGCACGGGGGAGGGCAAGGCCCACGGGGGAGCCGCGTACGGGGAGGACTCGGGGGAGCAGCGCCGTTCCCTGACGGAGGCGGAGTTCACCGCCTACGTCCAGGAGCGCCGCGCCTCCCTGTACGCCACCGCCTACCACCTGACCGGCGACCGCTTCGAGGCCGAGGACCTGCTGCAGAGCGCGCTGTTCTCGACGTACCGGGCGTGGGAGCGGATCAGCGACAAGGCCGCGGTCGGCGGATACCTCCGCCGCACCATGACCAACCTGCACATCAGCGCCTGGCGGCGCCGCAAGCTCAACGAGTACCCGACCGAGGAACTGCCGGAGACGCCCTCCGACACGGACGCGATGCGCGGCACCGAGCTGCGCGCGGTCCTGTGGCAGGCGCTGGCCCGGCTGCCCGAGCTCCAGCGCACCATGCTGGTCCTGCGCTACTACGAGGGCCGTACGGACCCGGAGATCGCGGAGATCCTCGACATCAGTGTCGGCACGGTGAAGTCCAGCATCTGGCGCTCGCTGCGCCGGCTGCGCGAGGACGAGGTCCTCAGCTTCGGCCGTGACGAGGAGGACGCCTTCGGCGAACTGGTCGCCTGAAGGTCCGGGGTCACTGGGGGGTGACCCCGACGGGGGAAACGGGGGAGGGGCAACGGGGGAAACGGGGGAGCAGGAGAAGCGGGACTGGAGGGTCGGGGGGCCTGTCCAGTCCCGTTTTTCTGTTTCCGCCTCGCGTCTCCGTCCGGTTTCCGTACGGCTGTTACGCCACCGTCCGCTGACGGGGCTGCCGCCCCGCCGCCGCTGCCGCGAGCCGCCCCAGCGCCTCGTCGCGGTCGCACGGATGCGCGCCCAGCGACACCTGGCGGGCGACGATCGAGCGTTCCGCGCGCATCAGCCGCCAGCCGCGGCGCAGCAGGAACGGCACCGACTTGCGGCCCTCCTTCAGGTCCCGCAGGAAGCGCCGGCGGAAGGTGGTGACCGGCCCGCGGCTCAGGCACAGCGCGTCCGCGAGCACGCCCAGCTCCCGGCAGCGCTCCACGATCTCCGCGGCGAAGATGCCCTCCGCGATGAACAGCGGGGTACGGCCGATGCGCAGCGTCTCCGCGCCGGTACGGGCGCTCAGCGCGATGTCGTACACCGGCACCGGTGTCGAGCCCGTCGCGCACAGCCGGGTGATGGCCTCGACCGCGACCTCGGCGTCCCATGACTCCGGGTGGTCCCAGTCGATGTCCGAACTCCCCTGCACCAGGGGCAGAGTCGGGTCGTCGCCCTCCTTGTAGAAGTCGTCCAGACGCAGGACGGGGAGCCCGGAACGGGCGGCGACGAGGGACTTGCCCGAACCCGAGGGGCCGCACAGCAGCACGACACGGGCGGGGGACGGGGGATGAATGCTCACGGAACACCAGTTTGACGCATGGCGGCGCCCCTGCCGACCCCGCGGGTCGGCTTTTGAGCGTGACTCCCGCCTCAACTACCCTTCGTGTCGACCACTTCACCCTGAGTGCCAGAAGGTGACCCCGCATGACACGACACACGTCCCTCCGCCGCCACACCGCGCGGCGCGCCCTGATCGTCCTCGCGACCGCCTCGGCGGCGCTGGGCGCGGGCGTGGCGACGGCATCGGCGGACGCCGCTCGCGTCCCGGACGTGCCCCTGCGGCCGGCCTCGCCGGGGATGACGGCCCCGCAGGCCGGCGCCCAGGTGCCGGGGCTGACCGACTATGCCGCCATCCCCGTCCAGGCCCTCCAGTACACCCCCGTCGCCCACACTCGTGTCGCGCCGGGGGACTCCGGTGACCTCGGCGGCCTGACCGGACCGGTCGCCCGGATGGGCCCCGTCGGTGCCGTGCCGATCGCCGAAGGACTCAGCGGAGTGTTCGGCGGCCTGACCGGAGCCGAGGGCTGAGGGCACAGGAGAGAGCCGCGCCGCCCTGGACGGAGGGCGGCGCGGCTCTCGGCTGTCGTGGCCGTCAGGCCGTCGTGGCCGTCAGTACGACGAGCCCGACGCGCCCAGCGAACCCGTCGGGTGCCAGACCGTCTTGGTCTCCAGGAACGCCGTCATGCGGTCGATGCCCGGCGTCTCGGAGTAATCCACAGCCTGTGGACGGAGAACCCGCTTCAGGTTGTCCGCCGCCGCGATCTCCAGCTCCTTCGCCAACTCCTCGTCCGCGCCCGCGAGGTCGATCGCGTTGACGTCCTGGTGCGCGGCAAGCGGCGCCGCGAGCTCCGCCGTACGGCCGGAGAGGATGTTCACCACACCGCCCGGCACATCGGAGGTGGCCAGCACCTCGGCGAGGGAGAGGGCCGGAAGGGGGGACTTCTCGCTCGCGATCACGACCGCCGTGTTGCCGGTGGCGATGACCGGCGCGAGCACCGAGACCAGGCCCAGGAACGACGACTGCTGCGGGGCCACGACGGCCACCACGCCCGTCGGCTCCGGCGAGGAGAGGTTGAAGAACGGCCCCGCGACCGGGTTCGCGCCGCCGGTCACCTGGGAGATCTTGTCCGTCCAGCCGGCGTACCAGACCCAGCGGTCGACCGCCGCGTCCACGACCGCGGCCGCCTTCGACTTGGACAGGCCCTCGGCGTCGGCCACCTCGCGCACGAACTGCTCGCGCCGGCCCTCCAGCATCTCGGCGACGCGGTAGAGCACCTGGCCGCGGTTGTACGCCGTCGCACCGGACCAGCCGCCGAACGCCTTGCGCGCGGCCACGACCGCGTCCCGGGCGTCCTTGCGGGAGGAGAGGGGCGCGTTCGCCAGCCAGTTTCCCTTCGAGTCCGTCACCTCGTACACCCGGCCGCTCTCGGAACGCGGGAACTTCCCGCCGACGTACAGCTTGTAGGTCTTGAAGACGCTCAAACGGTCAGACATCGAGGTATGCCTCCAGGCCGTGGCGGCCGCCCTCGCGGCCGAAGCCCGACTCCTTGTAGCCGCCGAACGGCGAGGTCGGGTCGAACTTGTTGAACGTGTTGGACCAGATCACGCCCGCGCGGAGCTTGTTCGCGACCGCCAGGATGCGGGAGCCCTTCTCGGTCCAGATGCCCGCCGACAGGCCGTACTGCGTGTTGTTCGCCTTGGCGACCGCCTCGTCCGGCGTGCGGAAGCTGAGGACCGACAGCACCGGGCCGAAGATCTCGTCGCGGGCGATGGTGTGCGCCTGGGTGACGTTGGTGAAGAGCGTCGGGGCGAACCAGTAGCCGGAGGACGGCAGGTCGCAGGCCGGCGACCAGCGCTCGGCGCCCTCCGCCTCGCCCCGCTCGGCCAGCGCGGTGATCCGGGCCAGCTGCTCGGCGGAGTTGATCGCGCCGATGTCGGTGTTCTTGTCCAGCGGGTCGCCGAGGCGCAGGGTGGACAGGCGGCGCTTGAGGGAGTCCAGCAGCTCGTCCTGGATCGACTCCTGCACCAGCAGACGGCTGCCCGCGCAGCAGACCTGGCCCTGGTTGAAGAAGATGCCGGTGACGATGCCCTCGACGGCCTGGTCGATCGGGGCGTCGTCGAAGACGATGTTGGCGCCCTTGCCGCCCAGTTCGAGGGTGAGCTTCTTCCGTGTACCGGCGACCGTGCGGGCGATCTCCTTGCCGACGGCCGTGGAGCCGGTGAAGGCCACCTTGTCGACGTCCGGGTGCGCGACGAGCGCGGCGCCCGCGTCGCCGTAGCCCGGGAGGATGTTGACGACACCCTTGGGCAGACCGGCCTGGCGGCAGATGTCCGCGAAGAACAGGGCCGACAGGGGGGTGGTCTCCGCCGGCTTCAGGACGACCGTGTTGCCGGTCGCGAGCGCCGGGGCGATCTTCCACGCCAGCATCAGGAGGGGGAAGTTCCAGGGGATGATCTGGCCTGCGACGCCCAGCGGGCGCGGGTTCGCGCCGAAGCCGGCGTGGTCGAGCTTGTCGGCCCAGCCCGCGTAGTAGAAGAAGTGGGCCGCCACCAGGGGGAGGTCGGCGTCCCGCGTCTCCTTGATCGGCTTGCCGTTGTCCAGCGTCTCCAGGACGGCCAGCTCGCGGCTGCGCTCCTGGATGATCCGGGCGATGCGGAACAGGTACTTGGCGCGCTCGGAGCCGGGCAGCGCCGACCACTTCTCGAACGCCTTGCGGGCAGCCCTGACGGCACGGTCGACGTCCTCGGCGCCGGCCTGGGCGACCTCGGAGAGCACCTCCTCCGTCGAAGGCGAGACGGTCTTGAAGACCTTGCCGTCGGCCGCGTCCACGAACTCGCCGTCGATGAACAGGCCGTACGAGGGTGCGATGTCGACGTTTCCGCGGGACTCGGGCGCGGGTGCGTACTCAAAAGCCATGGGGGATCAGTCCACCGTCACGTAGTCGGGGCCGGAGTAGCGGCCGGTGGCCAGCTTCTGGCGCTGCATCAGCAGGTCGTTCAGCAGCGAGGAGGCGCCGAAGCGGAACCAGTGGTTGTCCAGCCAGTCCTCGCCCGCGGTCTCGTTGACCAGGACCAGGAACTTGATCGCGTCCTTGCTGGTGCGGATGCCGCCGGCCGGCTTCACGCCGACCTGGACGCCGGTCTGGGCGCGGAAGTCCCGTACGGCCTCCAGCATGAGGAGGGTGTTGGCGGGGGTCGCGTTCACCGCCACCTTGCCGGTCGAGGTCTTGATGAAGTCGGCGCCGGCCAGCATGCCGAGCCAGGAGGCGCGGCGGATGTTGTCGTACGTCGACAGCTCGCCGGTCTCGAAGATGACCTTCAGCCGGGCGGCCTCGCCGCAGGCCTCCTTCACGGCGACGATCTCGTCGTACACCTTCAGGTACTTGCCCGCGAGGAACGCGCCCCGGTCGATGACCATGTCGATCTCGTCGGCGCCCGCGGCGACGGCGTCGCGGACGTCGGCGAGCTTCACGTCGAGCGCGGCGCGGCCGGCCGGGAAGGCGGTGGCGACGGAGGCGACCTTCACGCCGGAGCCGGCGACGGCCTCCTTGGCGACGGCCACCATGTCGGGGTAGACGCAGACCGCGGCGGTCGTCGGGGTCGTACGGTCCGTGGGGTCGGGGTGGACCGCCTTGGCGCCGAGCGCCCGGACCTTGCCCGGGGTGTCCGCGCCTTCCAGCGTCGTCAGGTCGACCATCGAGATGGCGAGGTCGATGGCGTACGCCTTCGCGGTGGTCTTGATGGAACGGGTGCCGAGAGAGGCGGCGCGCGCCTCCAGGCCGACCGCGTCGACGCCGGGCAGCCCGTGCAGGAAGCGGCGCAGCGTGCTGTCGGACGCGGTGACATCCGAGAGAGCGTGAGCTGTGGGTGCGGTAGTGGGCATGGTCACCAGACGAGCATATCTACGCGCGTAGCAGCTGTACAGCCCCGAGCGGCTCCGCGTGCTCATTCCCCGGCCGAAGATCACGGATGAGCGCCGGATTCCGGGCCGCGTGGGGGCACCGCCGCCGGTGTCATGCAGACTGGGCCCATGACCACCCCCGACCACCAGTCACCCGCGTCACAGCCCCCGGCCCCCACCACCAAGGACCGGGTCTACCGCTCGCCCATGGCGCTCGTGGGCGGCGTGCTGCTGCTCGTCGTCGTCGGCTGGCTCGGCTCCGACGCGCTCTTCCAGGCCCATGGCCGCGCACCGTGGCTGGCACTCGCCGCGATGATCCTGATCGTGCCGCTGGTGATCGCCTTCACGCTCCGCCCGGCGGTTTTCGCCGGCGAGGACCGGCTGCGGGTGCGCAACCCGTTCCGGGTGATCAGCCTGCCCTGGGGCGAGGTGGCCGCGCTGCGCTCCGGCTACTCCAACGAGGTCGTCGCGAAGTCCGGCAGCAAGTACCAGCTGTGGTCGGTCCCCGTGTCGCTGCGCGCCCGCAAGAAGGCGGAGCTGCGCAGGTCGCGGGCGGCGGCGGACGCGGCGCGCGGCGGGGCTCCGACGCGCCGCGCCTTCGGCTTCGGCGGCACGGGCGGCTTCGGCGGCGCCGGCGGGGCGGACCTCCCGGCCGGACCGACCCGCGCGGAGACCGACCAGGTCATGGACGACCTGCGGGAACTGCTGGACCGGCGCGGGGCGGAGGAGACGGCGCAGGGTGAGGTCACCGTGCGCTGGGCGTACGAGGTGATCGCGCCCGCGCTGGCGGGTGCGGTGCTGCTGCTGATCCTGGTCGCTACGGGCTGAGGTTCTCCGGGGGGCGCGGCACGCGGCAGCGCGGGCTGTGGAACATGCGTGAGCCTCCGCCGCCGTTCGCCCTCGACGGATGGAACCTGCGGTTGAAGTTCATGGGGATGTCCAGCGCGAAGAAGTTCTTTCCGTTCCCCGTCCGCGCGCGCAGGCGGATCCGGTGCTCGGCCACCGGCACCGCATCGGGCAGCCGCAGGATCCACTCCTGCTTCCACGGCCCGGCGCCGGGTCTGGTGTCGGCCGGCAGCTGCGCGCCCATGCACGCCAGCAGATCGGGCAGCCGGTAGCACCTGTCCAGCATCTTCACCGGACCGAACTTCATGATCACACTGCAGGTGACCCTGGTCAGGTCGACGCTCTCCTTGAGGTGACCGTCCATCTCGCAGCGGACCTGGTGCCCGAGCCACGGCAGGGCGGGGGTCAGTGTGATGGTGAGGAGGTCCAGGACGTAGGTGTCGTCGCTGATGTCCTCCACCAGGGCCACACTCATCTCACTCACCCCGCAGTGTCGAATACGAACGCCCCTTCACCCGTTCGGGGTGGGGAGGCGATGGAAAGGAAGCCGACGGCCGTGGTGCCGGGACGGGCACCGACGCAAGGGCGTCCGGGCGGACAGCACCGGCGCTGCGGCCGGTGCGGGAAACGACGGCCGACCGGACACCCGGCATGCGGCGCCCCGGGTCCGGTTCCGGCGGGATGCGCACCGCGCGTGGGCCGTCGGACAATGGTCGGGGCTGGTGCTCCGGCCCGATTCCGGCGGGCCGGAGCACCCCTCGTGCAGCGGGCTCCGGGCTACTTCCCGCCGCCCCAGTTCCCGCCGTCCCAGTTCCCGCCGTCCCAGTCTCCGCCGTCCCAGTCGCGGTGGACCACGCGGAAGCTGGCGACCACGGCGTCCTTGATGTGGACGCCGTCGATCTGCCGCACGTGCACGCCTTCCGCGGAGCTGTGGGGTCCGACGGTGGCGACAGGAGCGCCGTTGTCGCAGACCAGCCCCCGGAAGACCTCGACGGTCTTGCGGCTGTCGTTGCGGATGTTCAGGCTCTTCGCGCCCAGGCCGCTGACCACGGTGATGCAGTCGCCCGGGTGGGCGGAGTACGAGCGCTCGTTGATGTCGATGCGGCCCCAGTCACCCTCGCGGCGCTCGCCGCCCTCGCGGCGCTCGCCGCCCTCGTTGCCCTTGCCCTGCCCGTTGTCGCCGCCGAAGGGTGCCGCGGCGGGAGCGGCGGCCGGGGCGGACTGGAGTGCCGGGGCGGAGGCCGCCGAGGCGTAGGTGATGCCGGTCGCGGCCAGGGCGGAGGCGGCCGCGACACCAGCTGTGACCACGGTGGAACGGGGGAGCTTCATATCGCTTCTCCTGTCTCCGGTTTCAGAGATACCGGCCCGTCAGCCGGCTTGGAGTAAAAGTACCCATGCCGGTCATATTGGTCATATAGGAAGACAGGGATTGAGGGCCGATAGGGGTATTTTCGGTGCCGCACACCGGCCCTCGGGTGCACCGACAGCCCGTCAAGTCTCCAGGAAGAAAAGAAGATTGACCGACTATTAACCCTTTTGACGGATCTTCTGACGCATGCTCATCTCCGTCGTGTCGCAGCGTGTCGCGCGGTGCGGCAGCGTGTCGCCGCGGGCGGCAGGGGCGAGCCGTGTTAGGGCGTGCCGCGCCGGTGCCGTCGGCTGCGCAGGGTGCGTCTGCGGCAAGGGGGGTGATGTGCCTTTCCACTGCGGGGAGTTGGGGAGATCCGTCGGCCCGGAACGGCGAAATGGGGTGCCCCCGGGCCAGGGGCACCCCATCGGTGTCGTACCGGTGTCGTACGGATCAGATGCCGGCGGCCGCCGACAGATCCCGCTTGATCGTGGTGAGCAGTTCCGTCGCGCGGGCGCGGGCGGCCGGAAGCGCCGCGTGGTCCGCGACCGGTACGACGACCTCCAGGTAGCACTTCAGCTTCGGCTCGGTGCCGCTCGGGCGGACGATCACGCGGGCGCCGTCGAGGGTGTAGCGCAGGCCGTCCGTGGGCGGCAGCCGGTCCGTGCCCCGGGTGAGGTCCTCGGCACGGACGACGGCCAGGCCCGCCAGCTCGGTCGGCGGCTGCTCGCGCAGGCGGCCCATCGCGTCCGCGATCAGGGAGAGGTCCTGGACGCGGACCGACAACTGGTCGGTGGCGTGCAGGCCGTGTTCCACGGCGAGGTCGTCGAGGAGGTCGAGGAGGGTACGGCCCTCCTCCTTCAGTACGGACGCCAGCTCGGTGATCAGCAGGGCGGCGGTGATGCCGTCCTTGTCGCGCACGCCCTCGGGGTCCACGCAGTAGCCGAGGGCCTCCTCGTAGCCGTAGCGCAGGCCGTCCACGCGGGCGATCCACTTGAAGCCGGTCAGCGTCTCCTCGTAGGGGAGGTTCGCCTTCTCGGCGATGCGGCCCAGGAGGGAGGAGGAGACGATCGACTCCGCGAACACGCCGGTCGCGCCCCGGCGGACCAGGTGGGCGGCGAGCAGCGCCCCCACCTCGTCGCCGCGCAGCATCCGCCAGTCCCCGCCGTCCTTGACGGCCACGGCACAGCGGTCGGCGTCGGGGTCGTTGGCGATGACCAGGTCCGGGTCGGTCGTACGGGCCTGGGTGAACGCCAGGTCCATCGCGCCCGGCTCCTCCGGGTTCGGGAAGGCGACCGTCGGGAAGTCCGGGTCGGGCTCGGCCTGCTCGGCGACCAGCACCGGCTCCGGGAATCCGGCCCGGGCGAAGGCGGCCAGCAGGACGTCCTTGCCGACGCCGTGCATCGCCGTGTAGACCGTGCGGGCGGTGCGGGGGGAGCCTGCGGCCAGCACGGCGTCCGTACGGGCCAGATAGGCGTCCAGGACCGCGTCGTCCAGAATCTCCCAGCCGGAGTCCGGGCGCGGTACGTCGTTCAGGGAGGCGATCGCGTCGATCTCGGCGGCGATCTCCGCGTCGGCGGGCGGCACGATCTGGGAGCCGTCGCCGAGGTAGACCTTGTAGCCGTTGTCCCGGGGCGGGTTGTGGCTGGCGGTGACCTCGACGCCCGCGACCGCGCCGAGATGCCGTATGGCGAACGCCAGGACCGGGGTGGGCAGCGGGCGGGGGAGTACGGCGGCGCGCAGGCCGGCGCCGGTCATCACGGCGGCGGTGTCGCGGGCGAAGTCGGCGGACTTGTGGCGGGCGTCGTAGCCGATGACGACGAGTCCACCGGCGTGGCCGGTCTTCTTCAGGTATGCGGCGAGGCCGGCGGCTGCCCTGATGACGACGCTGCGGTTCATGCGCATGGGGCCGGCGCCGAGTTCGCCGCGGAGACCTGCGGTGCCGAACTGGAGGGTGCCGGAGAACCGGGCCGACAGTTCCCTGACGTCACCGGCCTCGATCAGCTTGGCCAGTTCGTCCCGGGTCTCCGGGTCCGGGTCCTCGGCGAGCCATGCGCTGGCCTCGGCCATGAGATCGTCGTGCACCTTGGGATCAACCTCTCCGTGTTTGCCTGGTCCACCGGGGGCTCCGCCCCCAGACCCCTTGTGCCCATCCGCCCACCCGAAACCGTCGGCTGGAAGGTGGGCGGACGGGCTCGGCGGCGTTTACAGCTTGCCCAGTACCTGGCCCAGCAGCTGGCCCATGCGTGCCGCCGAGTCGCGGCCCGCCTGGAGGACCTCCTCGTGGTTCAGCGGCTCGCCGGTCATGCCCGCCGCCAGGTTGGTGACCAGGGAGATGCCCAGCACCTCGGCGCCCGCCTCGCGGGCGGCGATGGCCTCCAGGACCGTGGACATGCCGACGAGGTCCGCGCCGATCACGCGGGCCATGCGGATCTCGGCCGGGGTCTCGTAGTGCGGGCCGGGGAACTGCGCGTAGACGCCCTCCTCCAGGGAGGGGTCGATCTCCTTGCACAGGGCGCGCAGGCGGGGGGAGTACAGGTCGGTCAGGTCGACGAAGTTGGCGCCGACGATCGGGGACGTCGCCGTCAGGTTGATGTGGTCGCTGATCAGGACCGGCTGGCCGGGGCGCATGCCCTCGCGCAGGCCGCCGCAGCCGTTGGTCAGGACCACCGTCTTGCAGCCGGCGGCGACGGCCGTGCGGACGCCGTGGGCGACGGCGGCGACGCCACGGCCCTCGTAGTAGTGCGTGCGGCCCAGGAAGACCAGGGCGCGCTTGTCACCGAAGGAGTACGAGCGGATCTTGCCGCCGTGCCCCTCCACGGCCGGCGGCGGGAAGCCGGGCAGCTCGGTGACCTGGAACTCGGCGTCGGGTGCGCCCAGGGCGTCGACGGCCGGAGCCCAGCCGGAGCCCATCACGAGGGCGACGTCGTGGGTCTCGGCGCCGGTGAGTTCGCGCAGGCGCGCGGCGGCGGCGTCGGCGGCGGCGTACGGGTCGCCCTGGATGTCGTCCGGAAGAAGAGATGCGTTCACGTGGTCGAGGGTAGCCGGTCTTCGCCTACGCGCGTAGATGACAGACGTCACGGGATGGCGATCGTTGTCTTGTCGTTTCCGACGAAGGCCGTCGCGCGGGCAGTGCCGTCACTCGTCGGTGATGAGGATGTCCTTGTCGTCGAACACCTCGACGATGAAGACGAGCTGCGTCGGTGCAGCCAATTTTGGAGTCGGCGCCCGCTCAGCAGGGGCGTTTGCGCAGCTCCATCACATAGTCGTGCGGTGCCCCCGCCGACTCCGCCGCGTCCGCGATCTCGCCCAGGTAGCTCGCCGAGGGCAGGCCGCCCTCGTAGCCGTTGAGGACGTACGTCCACGCCCCCTCCTCGCCGTCCAGGGTGTGCACGCGCACGCGCACCCGGCGGTAGAGGTCGTCGCCCACGCCCTCCCACCGGTCGAGGGACTCCTCGTCCAGGGGTGCGATGTCGTACAGGCCGACGAAGACCTGTGCCAGCGGATCCTCGACGATCGTCGCCAGCGCCCCCTCCCAGCCCAGCTGCTCGCCGCCGAACGTCAGCCGCCAGCCGTTCAGCCAGCCCGTGGCGCGCAGCGGGGAGTGCGGGGCGCGGAAGGACATCAGGCGCGCGTCGAGGTTGCCGGCGTACGCGGCATAGAGCGACATGGGGAGAGCGTACGGCAGGGAAAGTCCCGTCACTCGCGCCCCGTACGACACTGGCGTGCGCCCCCGGGCAGTAGCACCTTGAAGCGTGCGGGACAATGGGGTACGTGACTCGGATCGTGATCATCGGTGGCGGACCCGGCGGATACGAAGCGGCCCTGGTGGCCGCCCAGCTCGGTGCGGAGGTGACCGTCGTCGACTGCGACGGTCTGGGCGGAGCGTCGGTGCTGACCGACTGCGTGCCGTCGAAGACGCTCATCGCTACGGCAGAGGTGATGACCACCTTCGACTCGTCGTACGAGGAGCTCGGCATCATCGTCGCCGACGACACCCCGCCGCTGGAGCAGGCGGCCCGGGTCGTCGGGGTGGACCTCGGGAAGGTCAACCGCCGGGTGAAGCGGCTGGCCCTCGCCCAGTCCCACGACATCACCGCCTCCGTCACCCGCGCCGGCGCCCGGGTCATGCGCGGCCGCGGCCGGCTGGAGGGCATGCAGGCCCTCGACGGGTCCCGCAAGGTCGTCGTCACCGCCGCCGACGGCACCGAGGAGACCCTCACCGCCGACGCCGTCCTCATCGCCACCGGCGGTCACCCGCGCGAGCTCCCCGACGCCCTGCCCGACGGCGAGCGCATCCTGAACTGGACCCAGGTCTACGACCTCAGCGAGCTGCCGGAAGAGCTGATCGTGGTCGGGTCGGGTGTCACCGGCGCCGAGTTCGCCGGCGCCTACCAGGCCCTGGGGTCGAAGGTCACGCTGGTCTCCTCCCGGGACCGGGTGCTGCCCGGTGAGGACCCCGACGCCGCCGCCGTGCTGGAGGACGTCTTCCGGCGCCGTGGCATGAACGTCATGGCCCGTTCCCGCGCCGCCTCCGCCAAGCGGGTCGGGGACCGGGTGGAGGTGACGCTGGCCGACGGGCGCGTCATCAGCGGCACGCACTGCCTGATGGCCGTCGGCGCCATCCCGAACAGCGCGGGGCTGGGCCTGGAGGAGGCGGGCGTCAAGCTGCGCGACTCCGGGCACATCTGGACCGACAAGGTCTCCAGGACGACCGCCCCCGGCGTGTACGCGGCCGGTGACGTGACCGGGGTCTTCGCCCTGGCCTCCGTCGCCGCCATGCAGGGACGTATCGCCATGTACCACTTCCTCGGCGACGCGGTGGCCCCGCTGAACCTGAAGACCGTCTCCTCGAACGTCTTCACCGACCCCGAGATCGCGACCGTCGGCTACTCGCAGGCGGACGTGGACGCGGGCAAGATCGACGCGAGGGTCGTCAAGCTCCCCCTGCTCCGCAACCCGCGCGCGAAGATGCAGGGCATCCGGGACGGCTTCGTGAAGATCTTCTGCCGGCCGGGCACGGGCATCGTCGTCGGCGGTGTGGTCGTCGCGCCGCGCGCCTCGGAACTGATCCACCCCATCTCGATCGCCGTCGACAACAATCTGACGGTCGAACAGATCGCGAACGCGTTCACGGTGTACCCCTCCCTTTCGGGGTCGATCGCGGAGGTGGCCCGGCAGCTGCACACCCGCAAGGCCGGCGCGGAGGCCTGACGGCCGGATTCGACTTCCCGCTGGTCACGGGGAGTTGCCGCGTGTGCGTACGGCATAGTCGGGGCGGGTAGGTCCTATACCACTTCCCGCCCCACCATGCGAACAACTTCTGTTATTCGGCGCAAACTGCTGAAACCAGACGGTCGCTGGGGTTACTGTCAGTTTCGTGTTCGCTGCTGAACGTCGCCAATTGATCCTCGAAATGGTGCGAGCGAACGGTGCCGTGTCGCTCCGTGAACTCGCCCGCGTCGTCCAGACCTCCGAAGTGACCGTACGGCGGGACGTGCGGGCACTGGAGGCAGAAGGACTCCTCGACCGCCGGCACGGCGGTGCGGTACTGCCGGGCGGGTTCACCCGGGAGTCCGGCTTCCCGCAGAAGTCGCATCTCGCGACCGCCGAGAAGACGGCCATCGCCGACCTCGCGGCGGGCCTCGTCGAAGAGGGTGAGGCCATCGTGGTCGGGGCCGGTACGACCACGCAGGAGCTGGCCCGCCGGCTCGCGCGGGTGCCGGGCCTGACGGTCGTCACCAACTCCCTGCTGGTCGCACAGGCGTTGGCCCACGCCAACCGGGTGGAGGTCGTCATGACCGGCGGCACCCTGCGCGGCTCCAACTACGCCCTCGTCGGCTCCGGAGCCGAACAGTCCCTCCAGGGGCTGAGAGTGTCCAAGGCCTTCCTCTCCGGGAGCGGGCTCACCGCCGAACGCGGGCTGTCCACCTCCAACATGCTCTCGGCGTCCGTCGACCGGGCCCTCGTCCAGGCCGCCGCGGAGGTCGTGGTCCTCGCGGACCACACCAAACTGGGCACGGACACGATGTTCCAGACCGTGCCGACGGATCTCATCACCCGCCTGGTCACCGACGAGCCGCCCGCCCACGACGACCGCGCCGCCACCGAGTTGCAGGCCCTTGCCGACCAAGGGGTGCAGATCGCCGTGTCCGGGGCGAACGGAGCCCCTCCGGGGGGTGAGCAGGCCCCGGCGCGGCGCGCATCCCTGCCGGGGCCTAGGCGGGGCGTCCCCGGAGGTGGGTTGCGTGGAGTGCTGGGGGACCAGCCGGCGGGGGCCGAACGGGGGCGTGTCGCCGATCTGCGGCGGCGCTGAGGGGACCTGAGTCCGATCGCCGCCGGCGTTCGTGTCGCCGGGCGTGCCGGGCGGGCCCAGAGGCCCCGGCGCCCTCCGGAAACGCGGTTGGCCCCCGGCCTGCACCGGGGGCCAACTCGTTGTCGTACGGCAGGACTTCAGTCCTCGTGTCAGTCCTTGATCTCGCAGATCGCCGCGCCGGAGGTGACGGACGCGCCGACCTCCGCGCTCAGGCCCTTGATGGTGCCCGCCTTGTGGGCGTTGAGGGGCTGTTCCATCTTCATGGCCTCCAGGACGACGACCAGGTCGCCCTCCTTGACCTCCTGGCCCTCCTCGACGGCGACCTTGACGATCGTGCCCTGCATCGGGGAGGCGAGGGTGTCGCCGGAGGCGACGGGGCCGGACTTCTTGGCCGCGCGGCGCTTGGGCTTGGCGCCGGCCGCGAGGCCGGTGCGGGCCAGGGACATGCCCAGGGAGGACGGGAGGGAGACCTCCAGGCGCTTGCCGCCGACCTCGACCACGACCGTCTCGCGGCCCGACTCCTCCTCCGCCTCGGCCTCGGCGGGGGCGGCGAAGGGCTTGATCTCGTTGACGAACTCGGTCTCGATCCAGCGGGTGTGGACCGTGAACGGGGCTTCGCTGCCGGTGAGTTCGGGGGCGAACGCCGCATCCTTGACCACCGCGCGGTGGAAGGGGATCGCCGTGGCCATGCCCTCGACCTGGAACTCGTCCAGGGCACGGGCGGCCCGCTGAAGGGCTTCCCTGCGGGTACGGCCGGTCACGATCAGCTTGGCCAGCAGGGAGTCCCAGGCCGGGCCGATCACGCTGCCGGACTCCACGCCCGCGTCCAGGCGGACACCCGGGCCGGACGGCGCGTCGAAGCGGGTGACCGTGCCGGGGGCCGGGAGGAAGTTGCGGCCCGGGTCCTCGCCGTTGATGCGGAACTCGAAGGAATGGCCCCGCAGCTCCGGGTCGTCGTAGCCGAGCTCCTCGCCGTCGGCGATGCGGAACATCTCGCGCACCAGGTCGATGCCGGCGACCTCCTCGGTGACCGGGTGCTCGACCTGGAGGCGGGTGTTGACCTCCAGGAAGGAGATCGTGCCGTCCTGGCCGACCAGGAACTCGCAGGTGCCCGCGCCTTCGTAGCCGGCCTCCTTCAGGATGGCCTTGGAGGCGCGGTAGAGCTCGGCGACCTGCTCCTCGGACAGGAACGGCGCCGGGGCCTCCTCGACCAGCTTCTGGTGGCGGCGCTGCAGCGAGCAGTCACGGGTGGAGACGACGACCACGTTGCCGTGCTTGTCGGCCAGGCACTGGGTCTCCACGTGCCTGGGGCGGTCCAGGTAGCGCTCGACGAAGCACTCGCCGCGGCCGAAGGCGGCGACCGCCTCACGGACGGCCGACTCGTACAGCTCCGGGACCTCTT